>JAZNMA010000070.1:0-26141 GCA_045579345.1 Christensenellaceae bacterium
TATTCAAGCATGTGTTTAACGGTAACGATACCGTGCGTAAATTTACGTTTAGGTATTCCACCGATACCGTACATCAACCAGTCGCCACGGCGGAACTCTTCAACTGACATAACCCAGCCTGTAGTTCTTGGCATAATTGCCTGAACAATCATAGGAAAGTCCATAAAAGATGCGTGGGTAGATAAAATTATATATGGACCTTTAATTTTTCTAACAGCCTTATCCGTCTTGATTTTTACGTTATTAAAAAGAGTAAAAAACGGTGCAGCAATATATTCAACCAGTTTAAGATAAAAGCGCGGTTTATTCGGCTTTCTATTCATATTAAATCTTTTTGGTGTTTTCTTCATCAATTAATCCTCTTCTAGCAAAACTATTCAATAAATATTATAATAACATAAATGCACTAATTTTTCAAGTATTTTTTAAGTTTAAGTGTCACGTTAAAATTTTACTTTACGATATATGTAATTTCATTTAAAAGTTTTACAATATTAATTGCAAGTTATGAAAGATTATTGTATAATACTACTGTATTTTGCTTAAAGGTAATTAGTAATGGTGAGAGTTTTAGAAAAAAAGCAAGTGGGCTATGTGCTAGTAGACGTTTTAATTGCTATTGTTGCAGGACTTATTGTTTCTGTTGCCTACTATTTTTTCCAAAATAGTAACGGCTTTGCGCCCGGTGGGGTTGGCGGACTAGCCACGATGACTTATCATTATTTTTTAGAGATTGAATTAAACGTTAAATGGGCATATTTAATGCTTGCGTTTAATATACCCATCTTTATTCTAGTCACGTGTTTTGTGAATAGAAAACTTGGGGTTTACTTAATTATTTATATGATAGTTCAATCTTTTGGCACAACGTTGTGGGAAGAGATTGGGTTTAAGCCGTACTGCGCACAAATCAATGGGGAAGACTTTGAGGTTATTTTTGCTTGTATCGCAACAGGTGTTATATCTGGTTTTGGTTTTTCGATTATGCTTCGCCGATTTGGAGCAAGTGGTGGGACTTACGCCATCTCTGCACTTTTAAAAAAGGCAAATCCGGCTCTAAATATTGCTTACGTTTCTTTTTTATTGGATAGTAGTGTAGTTGGAATATCTTTTTTCGTTTACGGGATGAGGATTACTCCCGTTATTTGTACTTTACTAAACTTGTTCGTTGCTAACGTTGTGGTTGATTATTTTTTATCGGGCATGCGCGAGGGATATAAGTTTGAAATAATTACCGATAAACCGCAGGAGATAACTCAAGAATTAATAGAAAAATTGCATCACGGCGTGACGGGAGTTAGGGTAGAGGGAATGTATTCTCATACCGAAAAATTCATGGTGGTTTGTATCATTCGCAAAAAACAAATTGGCGAAATGATGAAAATAATAAAAAAACACCCAGGTACGTTTGCTAACTATTCTAAAGTAAACGAAGTTTTTGGGCGTTTTAAGAAATAAGTTTTCTATAAATTCAAGAATAAAAGTATAATATAGGAGAAAATTATGACTTACTTAAAAGATAATTTTTTATTAACCAACAAGACAGCGGAAAAGTTGTACTTTGATTATGCAAAAAATATGCCAATTTTTGATTATCACTGTCATCTTCCCGAAGTTCAAATTTTAGAAAATAAAGAATTTAACGACGTTTTTGAAATTTGGCTAAAAGGCGACCATTATAAGTGGCGTTTAATGAGAAATTACGGCATCGACGAAGAATTTATTACAGGGAATAAATCAAATAAAGAAAAATTCGTTTGTTATTGCAAAACTTTAGGCACTGCTTTCGGTAACCCTCTTTATCATTGGTCACAAGTTGAACTTAAAGAGTTTTTCAATTGTGAAATAGAGATAAACGAAGATAACGCTGAAACTATTTGGGATTGGTGTAACGATTATATTAAACTAAATAAAATTACACCACAAAGCCTGATTGAAAAATCTAACGTTAGCCATATTTTTACAACTAATGAAATTTTTGACGACCTTTCAACCTTTACTAAGATTGCCCAAAAGGATTATAAATTTAAGGTTATCCCCGCATTCCGTGCCGATAAAATCATGAACGTTGACGCAGTAGGTTATGATAAGACAATAGAAAAACTTTCTTCGGTCGTTGGGGAAGTTAAAAATATTGACGATTTGGAAATAGCTGTTGAAAAAAGACTTAACGAGTTCATTAAAGTTGGTACGACTGCCAGTGATATTGCTCTTCAATGCGTGTACGAAGTTGCTCAAAAAGAAGAAGCGGGAAAAGTTTTTGCTAGCGCTATTAAAGGTGAAAAAATTACGGAAAAACAAGCTGAAATATTTAAGGGATATTTTACTTATTTCTTGTTTAAATTATATGCAAAATATGATATAAGAACTGAGCTTCATATAGGTGCAATGCGTAATAACAACTCAGAAATGCTTGCTAAACTCGGACTTGATACTGGATACGATAGCATTGCTGAAGACAACAGTATTCGCCTTATGTCAAGACTTTTCGATAGATTAAACAACGAAAAGGCATTACCCAAAACTATAATATTTAACCTTAATCCGAAAATGAATTCGGAAATAATGACGCTTTTAGGTTGTTTCCAAGATTCAAGTGCAAAGGGTAAAATTCAGTACGGCCCAGCATGGTGGTTCTTAGATAACAAAGTTGGGATGGAAAAGCATTTGGTGGATTTAACAGCAACGGGACACATCGCTACGTTTGTCGGAATGCTAACCGACAGCCGTTCACTCCTCTCGTATCCTAGACACCATTACTTTAGAAGAATTTTATGTAATTATTTAGGAACTCTTATGGAAAATAATGAGATAACACAAAACATCAATTTGGTGGGTAAGGTTATTGAAGATATTTCCTACAATAACTCAATTGAATATTTCAAGATGTAAGCGTAAAAAAAGAGTAGGCAGAGACCTACTCTTTAATTTTTGTTTAGTATTAAACGTTAAATCTAAATAGAACTACGTCACCGTCTTTAATGACGTAATCTTTTCCTTCTGACCGAACTTTACCTTTCTCTTTAGCGGCGTTAAAACTGCCGAGCGCAACTAAAACGTCGTAATCGACTATTTCCGCACGAATAAACCCTTTTTCAAAGTCGGTGTGAATTTTACCAGCTGCTTGCGGAGCTTTAGTGCCTTGTTCAATCGTCCAAGCTCTTACTTCTTTTTCACCAGCGGTCAAATAACTTAAAAGCCCTAAAAGTTTATATGAAGTTTTTACTAGTCTGTCAAGCCCACTTTCCTTTAAGCCTAATTCTTCTAAAAACATTTGCGCTTCGTCCGGCTCTAGCATAGAAAGTTCTTCTTCGGTTTTAGCGCAAATAACCATATATTCAGCATTTTCGCTTTTAGAAAAATCAATAACCTTTTTAACTAAAGGCAGTGAAGTTTCATCTTTACCCATATCTTTTTCGCCTATGTTCGCAGTGTAGATTACAGGTTTTTCGGTTAATAGGAAAAGCGATTTAATATATTCTTTCTCTTCGTCGGTTACGGGAAGAGTTCTCGCCGGCTTTAAGTCGCTCAAATGATTGAAAAGTCTTTCTAAAAGTTCAGCTTCAATTTTATATTTTTTATCGCCTGTTTTAGTCATGCTAATTGCCTTATCTAAGCGTTTTTTAACGCTTTCAGTATCAGCAAATATTAACTCTAAATTAATGGTTTCTATGTCGCGGAGAGGGTCGATTTCACTGTCGACGTGAGTGACGTTTTCATCTTCAAAACATCTAACGACGTGCACAATTGCGTCAGTTTCGCGAATATTAGCTAAGAATTTATTGCCTAATCCCTCGCCTTTACTTGCTCCTTTAACTAGACCAGCGATGTCGACGAATTCCACTACCGCGGGAGTGATTTTTTTAGTGTTGTAAAGTTTGCCTAAAACTTCTAATCTGCTATCGGGAACAGCGACTATACCTACGTTAGGCTCAATAGTGCAGAAAGGATAGTTTGCACATTCCGCGCCAGCATGTGTTATGGCATTAAATAAGGTTGATTTCCCAACGTTGGGAAGTCCTACTACTCCTAATTTCATTGTAAATCTCCGTAAAAATCTTTTTTGCTTACTCAATTATATATTAATTTGTAAAAAATTACAAGTTTTTAGGTTGCTTTTTTTACAAAATATGTGCTATTATATTTATAATATGGAGAAAATTATGGATTACAAAAAACACATTGCTGAAAAACTTAATATTAACGGAGTTAGTCCTGAAGATATTTATTCATTTATAGAGACGCCCCCTAATAACGAGATAGGGGATTATGCTTTGCCTTGCTTTAAGCTTTCAAAAATTTTAAGAAGCTCACCGGTTAAGATTGCGGAGGATTTGAAAAATAGCTTTGTCCTCGACCAATACATTTCCGATTGCAATGCCATAAACGGTTATCTTAACTTTAAAATTAATCGTAAAAGCTTCGCTTTTTCATTATTAAAAGATATAATAGCACAGGGCGAAAACTACGGAAGTGACAATATTGGAGCAGGAAAAACTATATGCATAGACTACTCGTCTATTAATATTGCAAAACCATTCCATATTGGGCATTTGAGCACGACTGTAATCGGCAGTGCGCTTTGTAAGATTTATAGATTTTTAGGGTATAAAGTAGTGGGAATTAACCACCTCGGTGATTACGGTACTCAGTTTGGAAAACTCATCGTTGCGTTTAAAAGATGGAGTAGTGAACAGGCTGTGTTAGAAAAAAGGCTATCAGAGCTTACTAGAATATACGTTAAATACCACGACGAGGCTAAACTTGACCCTAGCATGGATGATGAGGCAAGACGTTATTTTAAGCTCATTGAAGATGGTGATGAAGAAAGCAACAAACTCTTTGAGTTATTTAAAAAGATTACGCTTGAAGAGGTTGATAAAATTTATAAACTATTAAACGTTGAGTTTGATAGCTATGCTGGGGAAAGCTTTTATAACGATAAAATGGCACCCGTCGTACAAGAACTTAAGGATAAAGGTCTAATTAAAGTTTCAGAGGGCGCGTCTATCGTGGATTTAGAAGAGTACGGAATGCCTCCTTGTTTAATATTAAAATCAGACGGCTCGTCACTTTATGCAACGCGTGATATGGCGGCGGCGGTTTACCGTAAAAACACCTATGATTTTGATAAGTGCTTGTACGTGGTCGCTTACCAACAAAACTTGCACTTTAAACAATTTTTTAAAGTTTTGGAATTAATGGGTAAAGATTGGGCTAAAGATTTAGTTCACGTTTCTTACGGAATGGTGTCTTTAGAAAGCGGTTCAATGAGCACGCGTTCAGGAAACGTTGTATTGCTTGAAGACGTTATCAATAAAACAATAGAAAAAGCACATAAAGTAATCGAAGAGAAAAATCCTGCTCTTTCTGACAAAGAAAAGATTGCAAAAGCGGTTGGTACGGGTGCGGTAATTTTTGGTGCGCTTTGTAATAACAAGATAAAAGACATAGTATTTAGTTATGATAGAGTATTGAGTTTCGAAGGCGAGACTTGTCCTTACGTTCAATATACTGTTGCTCGTTGCAACAGTGTAATTGCTAAGTGCGGTGAAGTAGGCGAATTTGATGACGTTGATATGAATAACGACGAATACGAGGTTATTTCTACGCTCGGTAAATTTAAAGACGTCGTTAAAGGCTCGGCAGAAAAATACGAACCCTCATTAATCACTAGATATGCACTTGATTTAGCCACTGCATTTAATAAATTTTATATGAATTGTAAAATTGCGGTAGACGATGAAAAGATAAAGAATTTCCGTTTATTAATAACTAAAGCCGTTAAATTAACCTTGACGAATGCTTTAACACTTTTAGGTATTGAGACTGTGGAGCAGATGTAACTTTATGAATAAACTTATTATTTTCGACCTTGATGGGACGTTATTAGACACACTTCCTGATTTAGCTTTCAACGTTAATAAAATGTTAGAACGTTTCGGATTGCCAAGTGTAACTACTGAAAACGTACGCAATTACATAGGTAATGGTGCGAGAAAACTTGTTGAACTTGCAGTTGGTGGAATAAAAGACGAAAAACTTTTTGAAGAATATTTTGCTTTCTATAATAGTCTTTATAATAGTTCGGATAGTTCAAAAACAAAATTTTTCGACGGGATTCCAGAGGTTTTAAGAGAGTTTAAAAATCGTGGATATAAACTTGCAATTTGTACAAATAAACCTCAAACTCCAACTGAAAACGTTTGTGAACAATTTTTAAAAGAGTTTGCGTTTGACATGGTAGTAGGACTTAGCGACAAAGTTGTGCGCAAGCCTGATGCGCGTGCAACTTTAGACATTATAGAAAAAATGGGCGCTGACAAAGAAAACGTTTATTTTGTCGGTGACGGTGAAACGGACGTTATGACTGCTAAAAACGCAAACATTAAATGTGTTTCAGTGTTGTGGGGATATAGAGACAAGAAAGAGCTTGAACAAGCAGGCGCAAAAGTTTTTGCTCTAAAACCACTCGACCTATTAAATCTTATTTCTTTATAATTTATATGCGATAAATTTATCGTATCACTTTTTTTCAATTTTTAAACATTAGTTTAGCCATTTGGCAATTTCAAGATTACATAAAATTTCAAGGAGAATAATTTTGCAAAAAATCTACCAAGCGATAATAGTTGGCGGTGGTGCATCAGGGCTCTTATGCGCAGTCGAACTGTTAAATGGTAAAAACGCTTTGCCAGGAAAAGACGTTCTCATTTTAGAAAGAAACGATAGGGTGGGCAAGAAACTCATTGCGACAGGAAATGGGCAAGGCAATCTTATGAACGAAAATTTCGGCACGCAATTTTACCGTGGCGAGAGTTCGTTTGTTACAGCGTTTGTAGAAAGTGCAAAAAAAATGGACTTGGAAAAGTATTTATATAAAATAGGCATACCACTATGCACGCAAGGAAATGGTAGAAAGTATCCAATTTCTAGACAAGCTAGCTCTGTCTTAGATATTATCAGAGAAAATTTAGCATTTCACGAATGCGAGATTAAAACTCAAGAATACGTGACGAATATAACTGCAAAGGGTGATCTTTTTTGTATTAAAACTGAAAGTGGCGAATTTTATGCAAAAAACGTTGTGTTGGCGACGGGTGGTGCGTGTGCAAAGCAATTTGGGACAGACGGCTCGTCATATAAACTTGCGGAAAAATTCGGGCACGTAAAGACAGCAATATTTCCATCTTTAGTTCAATTAAAAACACAAACAGAACATATTAAAGGATTAAAAGGACTTAAAGAGAATGCAAAGGTAACAGCGGTAGTCAACGGAAAAGAAAAAATGAGTTCGGTTGGTGATATTCTTTTTACTGATTACGGCGTATCGGGAAATACGGTTTTTCAAGTATCAGCTGTCTTTACAGATAGCGGTAATCAAAATTTAAAAATTGAGTTTTTGCCAGAGTATTCTATAGAAGAAGTTGAAAAGATAATAAATGAAAAATATTTAATAGGATATATAAAAGAGCAAGACGTATTAAACGGATTGCTAGTTAAAAGAATAGGACAAGCTGTACAAAAGAGAGCTAGGAGTAATTCTGCAAAAGATTTAGCTTTTGCTATAAAGAATTTTGACTTAAAGGTTATCGGTAATATGGGCTTTAATTATGCACAGGTAACTAAAGGTGGAATCAAAACAAAAGACGTGAATCCGCTTACAATGGAGAGTAGGCTTAAAAGTGGATTATACCTAACTGGTGAGACGTTAGACGTAGATGGAGATTGCGGTGGATATAACATAACATTTGCTTTTGTTAGCGGTATAATTTCGGCAAAAGATATTAAAAACAAACTAAAAAACGGTTAAAATAAACAAAATCCCCGTATTTTTTCGGTTAAAAACAAAGTAAAATATACTAAAGATAAAAAATAGGAGAACAAATGGCAAAGTTCATAAATTTTAAGGTTTCAGTTCTTGAGAACGAACATTTGACAGTTCTTAGAGAAATAGGTCGCCAAATAGGTGTAAAAGCTCCAGCGGGCAAAAAGAAAGAACAACTTGTTAAGGAGATAATTTCCATTCAAACAGGGGAATTAAAGCCTTTCGTGAACACGAATAAAGGCGCACCTACAAAAATTTCCGTGGACGTTTCTAAATATTATCTACCAGACGACATGGTTTCTTACGCAGGAGATTACGCAGAACAAAAATTGTGTTTTCGTGACGTAGCGCGGGGGGATTTTTTGGTTGAAGGCGTATTGGAATTGCATCCGTCGGGGTACGGCTTTTTACGTGTAAATAATTATGAAAATTCAAAAGAGGATATTTACGTTTCGCCAGCCAATATTAAAAAGTATAATCTTCGTAGTGGGGATAAAGTCGAAGGCGTAGCAAGAAGCGTGCATGAAAACAACTCTGCGGCATTGCAAGAGGTAAGGGAAATAAACGGTTTAGACCCAGAGCTTTATCACAGACGTAAATTTTTTGACGATCTAGTCCCTTATTATCCGACAAGTAGAATTAGATTAGAAAAGGAAGGCGAAGAAAATCCCATTGCACTTAGAATGATAGACATTTTTGCCCCCCTTGGAAAAGGTCAAAGAGGTTTGATTGTTGCGCCTCCTAAAACAGGAAAAACCACAATGCTTAAATTAATAGCTCAATCGATAGAGCAAAATCATAACGACGTTACGTTAATCGTGCTACTTATCGACGAGCGTCCGGAAGAAGTTACTGACATTAAGCGTAGTATTCAAGGTGAAGTTGTGTATTCAACTTTTGACGAAAGTGCAGAACATCATATAAGAGCGGCTGAACTTGTAATTAATCGCGCAAAAAGGCTTGTTGAAGTAGGTAAAGACGTCGTTGTGTTGATGGACTCTATAACAAGACTTGCAAGAGCTTATAATAGTACGGTAGAAAGCTCTGGCAAAACTTTGTCCGGTGGTTTAGACCCAATTGCTTTACAAGGTCCAAAACGCTTTTTCGGCTCAGCAAGAAACATAGAAGGATACGGAAGTTTAACAATACTTTCAACAGCACTGATAGAGACGGGAAGTCGTATGGATGACGTTATCTATGAGGAGTTTAAGGGTACTGGTAATATGGAAATACACTTATCTAGAGAACTTTCAGAAAAGCGTATTTTCCCAGCGATAGATTTAAATAAATCAGGAACGAGAAAGGAAGAGCTTTTACTGAGCGATAAGGAATTGTCTACATCCTATAAAATTCGCTCGTTATTGTCTGACAGACCTGAAGATGCTACCGACACTTTAATAGAGATGCTAAAAAAGACTAAAAACAACGACGACTTGTTAAATAAAATAGACGAGTGGATAAAGTATTACCGTAAATAATATGAAATCAAAAAGAAATAAAACGATAGATTTTCCTCTAGAAGAGGCGAGCGAATTTACCGCTAACTTAATAGAAGCTGAAAAAGCTGACCTAATACCGCATAACTGTACGGTAGTTGGAGATGCTTTCATTGCGCTTAGCAAGATTAAAGATAAAAGCGTAGACTTGCTTATAGTAGACCCACCATACAATCTCGACAAAGATTTTCACGGGAACGGATTTAAGAAACTCGATTTAAAGGGCTACGAAGAATACACGGAAAATTGGATTAAAGCGGTGAAAGGAAAACTTAAAGACACTGCAAGCATATATGTTTGTTGCGATTGGTTTAGTGCTATAACTATCGGTGCAATTTTAGACAAACATTTTAAATTGAGAAACCGCATAACGTGGCAACGAGAAAAGGGAAGAGGGGCAAAAGCAAACTGGAAAAACTCGTTGGAGGACGTGTTTTTCGCAACAGTAAGCGATAAATACACCTTTAATTTAGAGGCGGTAAAACAACGCAAAAGAGTAATTGCACCGTATCGCGAAAATGGCAAACCCAAAGACTGGGAGGAAACGACAGAAGGAAAATTTAGAAATACTTGTCCGTCGAATTTTTGGGACGATATAGCTGTCCCTTATTGGTCAATGGCTGAAAATACCGCGCATCCGACTCAAAAGCCTGAAAAATTGATTGCAAAACTTATTTTAGCAAGTTCTAACGAGAACGACTTGGTTTTAGACCCCTTTTCAGGAAGTGGAACAACGGGCGTTGTCGCAAAAAAATTAAAGCGAAAATACATAAACATCGAGCAAAATCCACTTTATTGTGCGTGGGGAGAAAAAAGGTTAAAAGACGCTGAAAAGGAAAACTCTATACAAGGTTATGAAAACGGCGTGTTTTATGAAAGAAATAGTAAACCTAATAAAAACAACAAATAAATTAAATTCCGAAATAATCTTTCGGAATTTTTTTATATCTATAGGTAAAAAATAAAAAATTGCGTTTATAACTTGAAAATAAACACAAGATATAGTATAATAGTATAGATTATTAACAAATTGGAAGAAAAATGGGAGAAAATAAATGGCAAAAAAAGGGAACAGTTACGTTGCGGAAGATATTAAAATCCTAGAAGGGTTAGACGCGGTTAGAATGCGCCCTGGCATGTACATTGGTACTACGGGAGTAAAAGGATTGCATCATATTCTATGGGAAATTGTTGATAACGCAGTAGACGAGGCCGCAAACGGTTTTGCTGATAAAATTGAAATTAAGCTTTACAAAGACGGCAGTGCATCCGTTGAAGATAACGGTAGAGGTATACCGACGGATATTCACTCTAAAGCGGGTGTTTCGGGTGTTGAAGTCGTGTTCACTCAACTTCATGCTGGCGGTAAATTTAATTCGGATAATTATAATTATTCTGGCGGACTTCACGGCGTTGGGGCATCGGTAACCAATGCACTTTCAGAATGGCTAAAAGTTGAAGTATATAAAGACAGTTTTACGTACGAGATGGAATTCTCTAGTTATTTAGATAAAGAGACTGGGAAAATTAAATCGGGTATTCCTAAAGCTCCGCTTAAAAAGAATAAAGCAAAAACAAAGAAAAAAGGTTCGTTTATACACTTTATGCCAGATAAGCGAGTGTTTGAAACTATAGTTTTTTCTCCCGAAACGATATTAAAAAGATTACGTGAACTTGCATTTTTAAATAAGGGTTTAGAGATAAAATTTTATGACGAGAACACCGATTATAGTAGAACTTATAAGTTTGACGGTGGCGTTATTGATTTTGTCAAGTACTTAAACGAAGGGAAAAGCGTTCTATATCAAGAGCCACTGTACGCTAGTGCGAATAAGGACAATATTCAAGTTGAATTAGCAATACAACATACCGATGCGTACGTTGATAGCGTATATTCGTACGTGAACAACATTCCTACGGGCGAAGGTGGGACGCATGAAACAGGATTTCGTTCGGGGTTAACGCGCTCACTCAATGATTACGCAAGGGGAAGAAATCTTTTAAAGGAAAAGGACGAGAATTTATTGGGCGATGACTTTAAAGAGGGGCTTACGGCAATAATTTCTATTAAAATGCAAAACGTTCAGTTTGAAGGGCAGACAAAAACAAAACTTGGAAACCCTGAGGCTCGTCCTGCTGTAGAAAGTGTGACAGTAAACGAGTTAGACCTTTTAATGAAAAACAAGAAACTGCAAAAGGTGTTTGATTCAATAATAGCTAAAGCGTTGAAGGCGGCGTCAGCAAGGCTAGCTGCTCGGAAAGCAAAAGAGATAGCAAGGGCGTCAAAGAGTATTGAGGCGCAGAATTTAGTGGGCAAGCTCGCTGCGTGTTCTGGGCGAAAACCAGAACTTAACGAACTCTTTATAGTTGAGGGCGATTCTGCTGGCGGAAGCGCAAAACAAGCGCGGGTAAGACAATATCAAGCGATTTTACCACTTAGAGGAAAACCACTTAACGTGGAGAAAAAGAAACTTGACCAAATATTA
The DNA here is from genome assembly GCA_045579345.1 of Christensenellaceae bacterium. GTDB lineage: Bacteria > Bacillota > Clostridia > Christensenellales > Borkfalkiaceae > UBA1259. The sequence continues at coordinate 11,811 of JAZNMA010000070.1, forward strand.
CAAAACGAAGAAATCCGTACTATAATTTCTGCTTTGGGCACAGGGATTGGTTCGGAGTTTGATTTAGAAAGTTTAAAATTTCATAAAGTAATAATTCTATCGGATGCAGACCAAGACGGTGCGCATATAAGAGCAATTTTATTAACTTTCTTTTTTAGATATATGAGGGAACTAGTAAATGCTGGGCACGTTTATATAGGAATGCCACCACTTTACAAAGTTTATAAAAACAACGTTGAAGAATATGCCTATGACGACAATGAATTAAAAGCAAAGATAGAAAAAGTGGGAAGGGGTTATATGATACAGCGATATAAGGGACTTGGTGAAATGGACCCTTCTCAACTTTGGGAAACTACAATGGACCCGCAAACCCGTTCGCTAATGCGCGTAACCATTGAGGATGCCGCAGAGGCTGATAGACTTATCACCGTGCTCATGGGGGATGAAGTAAGCGAGAGAAAGAAATATATATTTGAACACGCAAACTTTAACAAAGAAGATAAATTTGCAAAGATAAAGCACTCTTAACGAGGGGAGAGATAAATGGAAAACGAAAAAGGTATAATTTTAAGTTCACTAGACGAAGTATTGAAAAATTCAATGATTCCGTATGCTGAAAACGTTATATTGGACCGTGCACTTCCCCGCGTGGAAGACGGACTTAAACCGGTACAAAGAAGAATACTATACGCAATGTACGAGATGGGACTAACGCACGATAAACCGCATAAAAAATGCGCAAAAATCGTCGGTGAAGTTTTGGGTAAATATCACCCGCATGGCGACAGTTCTGTTTACGGCGCGCTAGTGCATTTGGCACAAGATTTTAACATGCGTATGCCCTTAGTCAACGGACACGGTAATTTTGGTACGATTGACGGCGACTCAGCTGCGGCGTATAGATATACAGAAGCAAGACTCGAAGCATTGTCTTTAGAATTATTAAGGGATATAGAAAAAAATACAGTTGAATTCAGCCTTAACTTTGACGATACGCAAGAAGAACCGGATACTCTTCCGGGTAGATACCCAAATTTATTGGTAAACGGAACTACGGGTATAGCGGTTGGACTAGCAACCAACATTCCGCCACACAATTTAGTTGAAGTAATAAACGGAACGATTGCATACATCGACAATCCTAAAATTTCCCTAAAGGAAATGATGAAATATATTAAAGCGCCCGATTTCCCGACCGGTGGATATATAATTGCAGGAGAAGAACTTGAAGAGGCGTATAGAACTGGTAAAGGCAAGATAAAAATTAAGGCGCGCGTCAATATAGAAAAAGATACTGGCGAAAAGCAAAATTTAGTTATATCAGAACTGCCGTATCAAGTAAACAAAGCAAATCTACTCAAAAAAATAGCGGATATGAAAGAAGAAAGGAAAGATTTGCTTGGGGGGATAGCCGACGTCGTAGATGAATCAGACAGAAATGGAATGCGTGCGGTTATTAAACTTAAAAAGGATACGGACGCAAAGGCGATTTTATCATATCTTTATAAAAATACCGACCTTGAAACCTCTTTTGGTATTAATATGGTAGCGATAGCTAATGGAAAGCCTTGTCAGTTGGGACTTTTGGACATTATTAGTTATTACGTTAATTATCAAAGAGATATAATTTTACGCCGTAGCAAGTTTGATTTAGAACGAGCAAAAGAGCGCGCGCATATTTTAGAGGGACTTATAGTTGCGGTTAAAAATATTGACGAAGTAATAAAAATTATTAAAGGGGCGGAAAATACCGCCGACGCAAGAGCTAAACTTCGTACAAGATTTTCTATTTCTGAAATTCAGGCAAACGCTATTTTGGATTTAAGACTAGCAAGGCTTACAAAGTTAGAAGTGTATAAACTAGAGGAAGAACTTGCAGGGCTTAAAAAGCTTATTGCTGAACTAAGCGTGATTATCGGAAGTAAAGCAAAGCAAATGGAAGTAGTAAAGAATGAGCTAGTTGCAGTTAAGAAAAAATTTGGAGAAGATAGACGTTCAAATATAATTATAGGTGGTAAAGAGGTTGAAATAGAAAGTGTTGAGAAAGAGCTTAAGCAAATAGACGACTTTATGGTTGGTTTTACTTTTGGCAAAGCGTTCAAGAAGATGACACTCAAAAATTTCAATGCAAGCGATAAGACGGCAAAAGATAATTCTAATCCTGACGATTTTATCAAGATTAAAATAAAAGCTAGAACAGACCAAACGCTTTATGCGTTTACTAACCTTGGCAACTGTTGTAAAATCGATATGGAGATTGCGCCCGAATGTCGTTACCGTGATAAAGGCTACAAGTTTACTGACGTATGCAAAGAAGCGGGAAGAAATGAATTCCCCGTTGCATTCTTTGCGTCAGACCAAGATAAACTACCGGAGGGCAATTTATTATTCTTTACAAAAGACGGCTTGATTAAAAAGACTGAGTGGAAAGAATACGGGCTTATTAAACCGTATTATCAAGCAATTAAGTTAAAAGATGGAGACGAGCTTGTAGCTGTAGAACAAGATGCATCTGACACAACTATTGCATTTGTAACTGAAAAAGGACTAGCTTTAAACGCATTAAAAGACGATATTCCCTTGCAAGGAAGAGTAGCCGGTGGAGTAAAAGGCATAAACTTAAATAAAGGTGACTCTATAGTGTTTGTTTCTCAAGTAGATGAAGAGGGAGAGTTTGTTATAGTCACCGAAAGCGGATTCTATAAACGCGTGCTTACAGTGGAAATCGAGCCTATGGCAAGGTACAGGAAAGGTGTTAAAATTGTAGAACTCGGAAAAGACGGAAAGGTCGTTTATGCCGGTTGGGTTAAAGAGCCGTTTGATATAGCGGTAGTTGATACTTTTGGTGTGTTATTCAGTTTAAATACTGAGGAACTTTCAATAGAAGGTAGAACTACTAAAGGCAAAACCTTAAAGAATGAAAATAAAAAACGCATGCCGGAAAAAGTATTTAAGTTGATGTAGTATGGATATAGTTTGTTTGACAGCGCTTGGGGTTGGCAGTGCAACTGTAATAGGTGCATTGGTCGGTTTTGTATTTAAGAATTTAACGCATAGATTTTCAGATATAGTATTATCGTTTGCAGCGGGTGTAATGCTTGCAGCATCGGTATTCGGTCTAATATTACCCTCTTTAGAATACGGAGGGAAGTGGGGATTACTTATTGCGGTAGTAGGTATTTTTGCTGGCGCACTGTGTTTAAATTTGATAGATAAATTAGTTCCGCATTTACATAAAATGTTAGAGCCGGAGTGTGAAAAACATAGCAATAAAAAATTAAATAAAGTTTTGTTGTTCGTTTTAGCAATTGCTATTCATAACTTTCCCGAAGGCATTGCTGCGGGTGTTGGATTTGGTTCTGGGAACACGGCTAAAGCACTGATAATTGCTGGTGGAATTGCACTGCAAAATATTCCTGAAGGAATGGTTATTATAGCTCCGATGTTATCCGCGGGCGTTAGTAAAAAAAAGACTTTGTTTTTAGCAATGCTGACAGGACTTGTAGAGGTAATCGGGACATTTATCGGATATTTTTCCGTAAGTTTATCGACGTTTGTTTTGCCTTTTGCATTGGCTTTTGCCGGCGGGACGATGCTGTACGTTATAAGTGATGAAATGATACCGGAAACGCATGCGCATGGAAGTCAGAGGGGAGCGACTTACGCACTATTATTTGGCTTTTCGTTGATGCTAGTAATGGACGTGCTTTTAGGATAGTAGAAATAAAAATTTATGGCTTTATCGAGTTTCGATAAAGCCTTTTATTTACGCGGGTTTTCTCTTATACACTCTTATTGCGAGAGCAGTCATATCGTCTTTTTTTGTTCCGTTGTTGAGTTTTAACGCTTTTTTCATTATTTCATCCGCGAGTGTTTGAGGGTTTTTAGCAGACTGAGTGCGGAGGAAGTCTATTATTTCTCCTGACGAGCCGAAAGCGTCAGAAATTCCATCTGTAATTAATAATATCATATCGCCGTCGTTTAATTGAGTAGTACATACCGAAGGCTTTAATTCTTCTATAATGCCGAGAGGTAGAGAGTTTCCCTCAACTATTTTTATACCTTGCTCGTTAATGATAAACCCGTAGGGAGAGCCATATTTTATAAAATCCGCAGAACAATTTTTAAGGTCAATTATAGACATATCTAAAGCAGTGAAACTATCCTCAGTATTAATTGACAAAAGTTTGTTTACCGTGCCGAGAATAAGCGGGGAAGATAGTCCCGCTTTATAAAAGCTTTCAATTAACGATAGTGAGACGGAAGAAATATTTTCAGCATAATCACCGCTTCCCATTCCATCAGATAAGGCAACTAATAATCTATCGTTAGCTATACGCATAACCGAGTGAGTATCTCCGCTTTTAGACGAGCCGTCCTTTTCTCCTCTTGCAATGCCGTATACAGCATCGTAAGTAGAGGCACACTTAAAGTTTAGATAACATTTTTCATCGGAAATTTCCATGCGTTCGGCAACAGTCATATCAGTATTAAGCGTAGAATTTATAACTGATAATATTTGGTTTATGGAGAACTCGTTCATTACTATAATCAAACTTACCGAAAGACGTTCTTCTTCTCCATAAATGAGTATTTCGCTGACGTTAAAGCCATTTTTAAATAAATTATTAGCAAGAAGTCTTTCAATTCTGCTTTGATATTTTAAGGTTGCACCCGTTTCTAATGCAAGCCCTCGCAAAACCTCTGCAACGCCGAGTGCTTGCGTTGCGATAAGGTTGCGCCCGTTGTTAATGTTTGCATTTTCTAATAAATATCCTCTATAGTCGCTTAAAAGTTTGTTCAACGCGTACAAAATATTATTAGGTTTTAAACAGAGGTCGCCAAGCTCTTTTGGAAGGTCAATTAAGGACAACCTGCCTTTAGCAAAGCCAATGTCAATCATTTTACTAAGTCCATAAAGCTTGCTTTCATCGTTTTTTTGGCATCTAGAAAAATATGCGCATTCTGAACAAACCTGTTCATTAATTTGCTTTTCCATTGCGCTTTTTGCTTTTTCCTCGCTTATTCCGTTTTTCTTAAATGCATCGAAAGCTCCAGCCATTTCAGTAAACACGCCTGAAAGTTCATAAAGTTTTCCCGATAACATTTGGCGATTTCTGTTTATAGTTTGTCTTACTAACTGTCGTTCTCTAAACGCGTAAAGTTTTTCTTTTATTAGACTTAAAAGTTTGGTTGGGAAAACGGAAAATATAACTACTCCAGATAAAATGGAAATTAACTCGTAATGGGTATATCCACCATAAATATTAAAAATGGCTTGTAGAATAAAATCGATAAAAATAATTGCGATTCCGGCCAAGTGTCTAGAAAAAGGCATGAGCGCATCAGAAACTAGTCCCCAAACGATAAATACCGATATAAATATAATATTACCCGTATGTATAGAAATGCTTACACCAAGTAAAGCTGAAAAAATAGTTGCCTTTCCCTTTTTATAAACAAAACAAGTGGACAGAATTAAGAAAGCGCAAATTCCGCGCCAAACAAATGGCGACAAGAAATTACAAATTCCCGTGCCAAATACCGCAATTAATATGGAGAGGGATAAAGTTTCTTCAAAGTTAAGTTTAAATTTTAACCCTTTTTCGCTAATAGCTTTCAATGAAATAATGGAAATTATGGACAGAGCCACCGTCAAAATGCAGGTAAAAAGCCGTTTTTCAAGGGCAATATCTCTCGCCGTATCGCCAAGAAAAATAAATCCTAATAAACTAACGATAAGATATGCAGACATTTCTAATCTGGTTTTTACGTTGAATTTTCGGTAAATGAAAGTAATCACTATTAACAAAAGGCATAAAATAGCTTGTGAGCCTAATAATCCTGGTGAACTTAATATAAGAAAAGAGGATAAATACAAAAGTGAAGAAATAATGAGAGCACCGCCGTTTGCGAGCACAGCGACAAAAATTGCCGCAGAATACGGTAAAATGGTAGTTTCAAGATTGGCAAAAACTAAGAAACTAAAAAGCATGCAAGCGTATTTTAATACGCAAAGATAATCTACGGATTTAAAAAAGGTTTTCAAAATTTTTCTCCTTGACCTTGACTTAGAGTGCTTTTAATTATATAATTAAAATGATAAAATATTTTTAGTAATTTTGTAATAAAAACTCGTATTTAAGGATATAAAACAAAAACTAATGAGGGTTATAAAAAATATTATTATTTAAACACTTTTCTAATAATGAAAAGTGTTGTAAAATTATAAAAAGACATAAAATAGTAAGGTGAAATTATGATTAAAGTTGGCATTGTTGGATATGGGAATTTAGGTAGGGGAGTTACTCTTGCCGTAAGCAAAGCTGTTGATATGGAATGTGTTGGAATATTTACTCGTCGAGACCCATCGTCTTTAAGACCAGTGGTTGATTATCCTGTTTACTCTATTGACAAACTCATTGAATTTAAAGGTGAAATAGACGTTGTTTTACTTTGCGGTGGAAGTGCGACCGACCTACCTGAAAATACTGCAAAAATATTAAAAGATTTCAATACTGTCGATTCGTTTGACACGCACGCAAAGATACCCGAATATTTTGATAATCTTGAAAAAGTCGCAAAAGAAAACGGCACGTTATCCGCAATCAGTATCGGTTGGGACCCCGGCGTATTTTCAATTGCAAGAATGCTTTTCGGCGCAGTTCTTCCCGTCGGCAAGGACTATACTTTCTGGGGGAAAGGCGTTTCGCAAGGTCACAGCGACGCTATTAGAAGAATTGAGGGCGTTAAAAACGCGATTCAATACACTATTCCTAAAGAGGAGGCTTTATGCGCTGTAAGGGCAGGTGAAAATCCAATTCTTTCAACACGTGATAAACATCTAAGGGAATGTTTCGTTGCAATAAAAGAGGGCGCTGACAAGTCGAAAATAGAAAAAGAAATAAAAGAAATGCCAAACTATTTTGCAGATTATGACACGATAGTAAATTTTGTTTCTGAAGAGCAAGTAAAAGAAATGCAACAAAAACTTTCTCACGGCGGTTTTGTTTTCCGTTCAGGAAACACTACTGATGAAAATGCACATTTATTAGAACTTTCTCTTAAACTAGATTCTAACCCTGAATTTACAGGTAGCGTACTTGTAGCGTACGGAAGAGCGGTTGCAAGAATGGCAAAGGAAGGAAAAACTGGCGTCGTTACCGTATTTGACGTACCACTTAAATATTTGTCACCCTTGACAGAGCAAGAGCTTAGAAAAACTTTATTGTAAGGAGATACTATGTCGACTAGAAGACAAGTTAAAAAAGCGGTTAAAGTTGCTAAAAAGATGTCGCCAAAAGCATTATTTTTAGCGGTACTGTTTATAATAATCGTAGTGGCGGGTTATTACGTTTATAACACTTATTTTAAAGAAAAAGTTGAGGCTAAAGGAGAACTATCTTTTCACTTTATGATGCTTGGCAACAATAAGTCAGGTGATTGCGTTTACATAAAAGCGGGAGAGAATGATATTTTAATTGACGGTGGTAGCGATACGGATAGCGTAGATGATATTAAAGCGTACGTTGATAAATACGTTGTAGATAACACTCTTGAGTACGTTATTGTTACACATTCCGATTCCGACCACATTTCTTGTTTCGCGGGCTCGTCTGAAGAAAAAAGTTTATTTGACTTATACGAAGTCGGTGTGATAATCGATTTTCCAAATACGAACAAAACAGGCGATGAATATCTGTATAAGAGATACCTTGAAAAAAGACAATCGGAAATTGACGACGGCAACACCGTGCATTATTCGGCATTAGAGTGTTACAACGAACAAAACGGAGCAAAAAGGACATACGATTTAAGTGATGACGGAAGCTTAAAACTAGAAATACTGTATAATTATTATTACGACCACACTTCAAAAGATGAAAATAATTATTCAGTATGCGTTATATTTCACCACGGTAGTGAAAAACAATTTTTGTTTACTGGCGATTTAGAAAACGACGGTGAAAAACGTTTGGCAGAAAAATATGATTTTAAACAAGTCGAGCTTTATAAGGCGGGACACCATGGCTCTAAAACTTCGTCAACGGATGTGTTGCTTAGTGAAATAAAACCGAAAATATGTGTGGTCTGTTGTTCGGCTGGATACAACCAGTATAACGCAAAACCTGAAAACGTTTTTCCGACTCAAGCGTTTATAGATAGAATTGCTCCCTATACTAAGGAAATTTATATACCTACTCTAGGGGATGAAAATTTTACTGGTAATGTAAAATTTACGGCTATGAACGGTGACGTCGTGGTTATTTCGGAAGGACAAAAAAACGTTTACGTAGAATGTTCTAACAACAGTACTGTACTAAAAGACACGGATTGGTTTAAGGCTAACAGAGACTGGCCATCTAATGGTAAACAATAAAAAATTGGTATAAAAAGGGGAAAAACTTCCATACTACTTCTATCGGAGGAATAAGAATGGAAGAAAGGGGAATAGTTAGAAGAATTGATGAATTGGGTAGACTCGTAATTCCCAAAGAGTTAAGAAAAACTTTAAGGATTCGCGAGGGAGACCCGCTAGAAATATACGCGAGTAAGGATGAACTTGTTTTAAAAAAATATTCACCTGTTTTAACGGTGGGTTCTTACGCACAAACTATAGCAGACGGAATACAGGGGCTTACCGAGAAAACTTGTTTAATAACCGACGGAGATGCTGTTGTTTACGTTTCTGGAGGGAAATATAAAGAAATAACAGGAAAAGAACTTTCTAATGACATGGAAAGGATATTAAGAGAACGAAAAAGCCTTATATTAAACAGGTCAGACGGCGCTAATATAGTGTCAATAACTAAAGGAAACGAGATAGAAGCAGAAAATCAAATAATTGTGCCGATGGTATCCGAGGGTGATTGTTACGGCTCGATAATCTTATTTGACACGGATAAATCGTCACGCTTTACATCTGGCGACGTTAAACTGTTACAACTAGGTTCGTCTTTTTTAACGGCGCAATTTGCATAAAATAATTAAACCGCAGAAAAAACTGCGGTTTTTACATATGAAACTTAAAAATTCTATAATTGGTGGGGCAACGGCTTTAGGAATAGGCGCATTTCTTTCTAAACTTTTAGGAGCGTTGTACAGAATTCCGCTAACGAACATGTTAGGTAGTACAGGACTTGGTCTTTATCAAACGGTTTTTCCAGTGTATTGTTTGTTGCTTGATTTTTCTGGCGCAGGAGTTCCTAACGCAATGGCCAAACTAATCGCTGAGACTGAGAAAAATGATAAGCGCAACAAGGCTTTCAATTATCTTAAAAGTAGTATCGTATTATTGTTGGGGTTAGGAATAGTTGGTACGCTTATTATGTCCTTATTTTCTGGTGCAATATCGCGTTTTCAAGGGAATATCGATGCCAAAATGGCATATCTTTTTCTTTCTCCCTCAGTGCTTTTGGTTTGCTTAATATCTTGCTATCGTGGATATTTCCAAGGGTTTATGGATATGAAACCTACTGCAATATCACAAATCATTGAACAAATTATAAAATTAATTTTTGGCTTAGTATTAGTTAAAATATTTATAAGCAATACTGTTTTAGCAGTTACAGGTGCAACACTTGCAATAACTATATCAGAAGCGGTAGCCTTAATCTATCTTATGGTTGTATTTAACAAGCGAAAAGCCGTAACATCTCGTCCTTTATTTAATGAAAAAATTCAGTTTAGTCACTATGCGAAAAAAATAATAAAAACTACTATTCCAATTACACTTGTCGGAATAATTTTGCCAATATCTCACGTTGTCGATACGTTTTTGACAGTAAATATAATAGGAAAATATAGAGCAGATGCGACGGCTTTATTTGGGATATTTTCTGGTGCGGTTATGACAGTTGTAAATTTACCGGTTTCTGTTTGTTACGGCTTGTCTGCGGTTTCAATCCCAGCCGTATCATCAGCAAAAAATGATGAAGAAAGAGAAATAAAATCAAAGAATGTGATATTATTGACTGCCGTAATATCGCTGTTGTTTTTTGCGGTTTGTTTTATATTTGCACGGCTTATTGTAAACGTTTTATTTAGGTCGATAGCAGTAGAAGAAAAAATTCTTGCGGTAAAGCTTTTGCGTTTAACTTCACCCTGTATATTACTTTTGTCGCTTGTTCAAACGTTAAATTCAGTTTTAATAGCAAGAGGGCGCACGTATGTTCCAGTAGTTAGTCTTTCATTAGGAGTGGTCGTCAAAATAATACTATGTGTATTTCTTTTTAATAAACCTGAAATTAACATTTACGGAGCATCAATAGCATCAATCGCTTGCAATTTTATCGTATGTTTGATAAACTTAATAATAATATTTAAGTGTAAGGTGAGAAATGCAAACGCATGCAATTACAATCGGCAATATGCAAATTGAAAATAACGTTTTTCTAGCGCCAATGGCGGGTTATACTGACTATTGCATACGCAAATTGCAAATCAGAAACGGGATAGGGCTTACATTTACCGAACTTGTGAGCGCAAAAGGTTTAATTTACGGTGGAAACGGCTCGCTAGAGTTGTTATTTTCCGAGGGCGATTATAATAAAACGGCAGTTCAAATATTCGGTGCAGATGCTTTTTATATGCGCTCTGCATGCGAAAGTGAGTATTTATCACCATTTAGCATTGTGGACATAAATATGGGGTGTCCCGTTCCCAAAGTATTTAAAAACGGAGAAGGCAGTGCGCTTTTAACGGATATAAAAAAAGCAGAAAATATAATAAAAGAATGTGTAAAAAGCGGTAAAAACATAACTGTCAAAATTCGTACAGGAATAAACGCGGGAGAGGATTGCGCCACCGAATACGCCAAAATGGCAGAATATGCCGGTGCAAAACTTATTACTATTCACGGCAGAGTCCGTCAGGCTTATTATTCAGGAGAACCGGACTTTAAGGCAATAGAAAAAGCAAAAAAATCAGTTAAAATACCGGTTATAGCAAACGGTGGAATATTTACCGAAAAAGATGCTGAAAAAATGATGAATGAAACTGGCGCTGACGGAGTAATGCTTGCGCGTGGAGCAATTGCTAATCCGTTCTTAGTTTCTAAACTTTTAAATAAAGAGGCTAATTGCACGCTTAAAGAATACATATTAAAACATATTAGACTTATGAAAGATAGATATTCAGATTATAAGGCGACGGTTGAATTTAGGAAATTTACACCGTATTATTTTAAAGGAATGCTAGGTGTAAAAGATTTAAAACTAGCAATATGTAAAGCTAAAGATACGACCGAACTTATTAATCTTGTAGAAAACGGAATGTAATTAATATTTGAACAAATAAGTCCTTTGAAAAATAGAATAATATATACGGCGATTTCGGGGGATTTATATGAACTTATGTTTTGCGACCAAAGACACGCTAAATCACGTCTTTGAAGAAAAACTTTCAAAAGTGGCGGGGTGCGACGTTTTGATTTTTGGCTTTAACGGATTAGGCCTTGTAAGCTATAAAAAGGAATTAAGTGGAGAAACCGAGTATTTTCAAGACGTGGCAAAACTATCAAAACAGTTATCTTCGGTGGTGATTTGCGGATGTGATACGGATAATTACGGTGTGTATCGTCATTCGGCAGTAATAGCAGATAACGGCAAGCTTTTAGGCGTGTCGGATATGGCCCATTCGTTAGGAGATAGCGAGTATGCGCCAGGCGGTAATTTTAGAGTTTATGATACGCGAGTTGGAAAGATAGGACTGATTGTGTCCGAGGATTTGTTTTTTCCAGAAACAGCTAGGGTCTTGACTCTATGCGATGCGGATATTTTAATATGTGTTTACAAAAAGTTAGAAAACACTATGCCACAAATTATGTTGAGAGCATGCTCATTTTCTAACGGTGTTGCAATGGCACTATGTGCGCATAATTATGCTTGTATATCTGATATTCGTGGCAACGTTGCGATTAGTGGAAGTTCGGATATTATTAACGCTAAGATAAAAATAGAAAAGGATTATCATTTGATAAGCTCTAGAAGAAGAGGACTTTATCGGGATTTTAATTCTGGATATTGAGGAGAATATTATGGCATTTAACGTTGTTTTAGTTGAACCGGAAATCCCACAAAATGCGGGAAATATCGCAAGAACTTGTGCGGTAACAGGTAGTAAATTACATCTGGTTAGACCTTTAGGATTTGAAGTGTCGGACAAGTATCTAAAACGAGCGGGATTAGATTATTGGAATTTGGTAGAAATTTTTTATTATGATAGCATAGAAGAGGTAATGGATAAGTTTTATAACGGCAGTAATTTTTATTTTTTTTCTACTAAATCTAAAAAAATTCATTCCGAAGCCGAATACAAAGACGGTGATTTTTTAGTATTTGGTAAAGAAACAAAAGGCTTACCCGAAAATTTACTTTCTAAACATTACGGCGAGTGCGTGCGTATTCCAATGATGGGAGAAACAAGGTCTCTTAATCTTTCAAACTCTGTATGTGTAGGAGTTTACGAGGGCTTAAGACAACTTGGATTTCCCAATTTTAAGACCGAAGGTGAAATACCTACAAAATAAAATTTTAAAACACCCTAGCGGTGTTTTTTTTATTCGGGGTAAAAAATATTTGACAAAACGTTAAATTTTTAGTTATGATTATTATAGGGTAATTTAGACAATAACAGATTTTCAATAAGAAAATTTGATCAACATAAAAGAAAAATTATTACAGGAGAATAAATTACGAATGATTTGGAACATCTTCTTTATGTTCGGTGGCGTCGCTGCAATGATGATTGGTATGAAAGTCATGGGTAGCGCATTAGAGCAAGTTGCTGGCGGTGGAATGAAAAAACTTCTCGGCAAAGTAACTTCTAATAGATTTGCAGGCGTTGGAGTCGGGCTTGCGGTAACTAGTATTATTCAAAGTTCAACGGCAACGACGGTCATGCTTGTCGGATTCGTTAATATCGGGTTAATGACTTTGGTGCAAGCAACAAACGTTATAATGGGTGCTAATATCGGAACGACGGTTACCGCGCACATAGTTTCACTTTCTGGTGTCGGTCAGATAGATATTGGCGCAATCGCAGCAATGATTGGTTGTATCGGTATTTTAATGGCAATGCTTATAAAAAATGAAAAAGTTGTAAACATTGGTAACATTTTGGCAGGGTTAGGCTTAATTTTCGTAGGCTTAGAATTCATTTCAACGTATGCAAAACTAATAATGTTCGTGGACGGTAATAAAAAGTCACCGCACGCTTGGGTTCAGTTCTTATTCCAAGGCGAACATTTCCCACTATTGCTTATTTTAATCGGTATAGTTCTAACTGCGCTTGTACATAGCTCATCAACGATAACCAGTTTAATGGTAGTTTTGGCAAGTATTGAAGTTTTGACTTTTGAAAACGCACTCTTTTTAGCACTTGGCTCTAATATCGGTACTTGTATAACTTCAATAATGTCGTCTGCTGGAACGCACGTAAACGCAAAACGAACGGCAGTCGTTCACTTGTTATTTAATACTTTCGGTTGTATAATCTTTATCGCACCATTGTGGATATGGAAGACTCAAGTAAGTGCACTATTTAGTTCAATGTCTAACGACGTTGGTCAACAAATCGCAATATTCCACACCTTATTTAACGTGGTAACAACCTTGATTTTATTGCCCTTTGCGGGATATGTAGTAAAACTTGCTTGTTTGATTGTGCCAGAAAAGAAGACTACGGAAGACGATCGTTTTAATTTTGCATTTATAGACGAAAGACTTTTAAGTACTCCACCGGTAGCGGTTGGTAACACCAAGAATGAAATAATGAGAATGAGTAAGTTTTCGATTGAAAACATTAATCAGTCGGTGGAAATGTTGCTTGATGAAGATAAGGACAATTCAGAAATCATACACTCAAACGAAGAAGTAATAAATCATTTTAACAAAGCAATTACGGCTTATTTAACTAAACTTATGAGCAAAGATTTGAGTGATGAAGACGATAAAAAAGTTGGTTCTTATTATCACGTGGTTTCTGACGTTGAGAGAATTGGTGACTACGCGGAAAACATCATGGAATACGCAGAACGTTTGCGTGGTGAGGAAATGGTATTTTCTAGCGAGGCAAAAGAAGAACTTAAATCGCTTACGGCGTTGGTTAATAAGTTATATGAAAAATCAATCGAAGCATTCGATAAGAGGAACGTGGAGGCATTGGCTGAGGTTGACGAGCTCGAGCAAAAAATTGACGACATGAGTGCAGAGCTTGAAAACAAACATATCGAAAGAGTTAAAGAAGGGGTTTGCACTGCAGAGCTCGGCTCAATTTACTTGCAAACTGTTTCAAATCTAGAAAGGGTCGGAGACCACATAACGAACG
>JAZNMA010000071.1:0-4747 GCA_045579345.1 Christensenellaceae bacterium
GCCATAGGTATACAAGCAAGGTCGGCAACGATTAAAGTAACGATGAATTCAAATGGTTGCATTTCACCGATTTGTCTCTTTCCCATAAGACGCATAACTATTACTAAGGTTATAAAGATTACGGTAGTTCTAATAAAAATAACTGTCATACGCTTAGTATGAATTATTAAAACCATTTTATGCTTAAAAAGATTGACAAAAGGATGCAGTAATGATAATATAAAAACATAGAGTAGTAAAGATGCGTCAAGTGTTGCAAAATGGGATGTCGTTTGCAAACGAAAGGGTAACCTGCGGTATCTTTACGCGTCCGCTATTATTTTCTATGTTTACAAAAGTGAACGTGTCAATTTTATCGGTCTCTCTAAAAAATTTTTTGGGAGATTTTTTTATGTCTAAATTTAAAAGTGTGTTTTTGTCCGAAGTAATGGAAAGTTGCACGAAAACGCAAAAGATTGCTTACGTTGCAGTTATGACGGCTCTTTGTGTAGTGTGCAATATGTTCTTTGAGTTTAAGTTTGCCGACACACAATTTTCATTGACAATCTTTTTTTCTGCACTTACGGGTATGATAATAGGACCGTTTTACGGATTTATTGCTTGTTTTTTAGGGGACTTGGTTGGATTTTTATATAATTCTTCCGGATACCCGTATATGCCTTGGATAGGCTTAGCGATGGGTATGGTTGCGTTAATTTCCGGACTTGTTATGAACTGTTTTTCATTTAAATTTAAGTTTGCAATTTTTTTAAAACTTTTCTTAGTGTGTATTTTAACCTTTTTAATATGCACGGTTGCAATAAACACAACTGCGTTTTGGATAGTTTATAATACGAAAAAAGTTCCGTTCTTGGCTTATTTAATAACACGCCTATTTATACAAGGACAAATTTTTAATAGCTTGTTTAATTACGCATTACTTTTTGTCGCGTACCCTATAATAATAAAAATAAAAAACATATTAAAATAAGAAAATCTTAAAAATTCGGCAGACGCCGAATTTTTTATTTTTACAAAACTTTAAGAAAATTTTAATATTTGTTTGCTAATATTATAAAAATAATAATATGGAGAAGAGAAATGGAAAAAAAGTTCGACTATAATGAATTTGATAAAATAGTCGTTACTACAAAGCGTGAAAAAGTAGAAAATATCATAAAAGACTATGCTGTTTTCGGCTGGCAAGAATTAACCGTTGATGATGACGAGGTTTTTTACGACGTTATTCATATAACCTTTTTTCGTGCGCACGTCATGGATAATAAGGATGAATTATTATATCTTCAAGTTTGCTATGAGCAAAGGTTGAACAAAGCTTCGGACTTGGAGCGATATAAATACACATATTCATCTATCTTTTACTGCATTTTGCTAATATTTTCTATTATTACATTAATATTAGGAGTTATAAGTATCGTAAAGTTTTCTAACGTTTTAGTGGGGCTTTTGTTTATAGTAGCATGCTTTATGATAGGCGGAGCGGTTGTACCCGTTAATAAAATAAGAAAAAAAGAATATGGATTATTTATTACTAAATATAATAATGTTTTAAAAGAGATTGAAGAAATTTTAATTCAAGCAAAAGCTTTAAGTGGAGTTTATGATGAAGAGCAAAAAAATTAGTTTAAGAGAAAAACTATTTAAACCGCGTTCGCATGATTTTAAGGCGGTTAGCATTAAGACAGAGACAAACGGTGGGGGAATAAAAACTCTTATTATTGCTTTATTAATTGGAGTTCAACTCGCTTTTTTAATATATTTGCACGTAAGTTTTGCTTTTGCTTTTAAGTGGTGGATTCTAATTAGTTTTATATTAAGCGTATTATGTTGCATTTTAGTATTATCGAGCGATAAGAACGGACTTTCAAAAGCGGTTTGGATAATATTTTTGCTCTTATGCTTCACTTTTAGCGTTCCGATATTCGTTTTATCGGATGAACGCATTTTTTTTCGTAAGGCAAAAAAGAAATACGACAAGATTTTTGAGCACTCCAAAGATTTTTTTAATTATAATACTATCAATCGCGAAGCTAATAAAAGCGTTATATTGGATTGTAAATATTTATATAATTCAGGCAGATTTATTGCCTATGACCAAAGCAGTGTAAAATATTTTTCATCAGGATATTTGTTTTTTGAAGAGGTAATAAAAAGCATAAAAACAGCCGAAAAATTTATATTTATAGAATATTATATAGTGGCAGAAGGCGTACTGCTGAACAGGATTTGCGACCTGCTGAGTGAAAAAGTAAAGAAAGGCGTTGACGTTAGAATTATATACGATGATATGGGAAGCCATAAGTGGCTTACGAGAAAGGTTAAGAAAAAACTAAAAATATTAGGAATAAAAATAATGCCTTTTAACCGTCTAGTGCCTATATTTGCAGTTGGCTTAAATTACCGCGACCACAGGAAAATAACAATAGTAGACGGTAAAGTAGCATTTACGGGTGGTTGTAATCTTGCAGACGAATATATAAACGAAAAGCGCATGCACGGATATTGGAAAGATAACGGCGTAATGGTCGAGGGGCGTGCGGTTGACGGCATTACGCTTATCTTTTTAAGGCAATGGGAATATCTAACAGGTGTAAAAGAAGATTATTCTTTATTTTTTAATAATTATGACAAGAAAAACGCTGATTATATAGTAGTTCCGTATGCGGACGGACTAGAATATAAATTGCCGATAGGAAAAAATATTTACGAAAACATAATTATAGGTGCAACTCAAAAAATTTATATAATGACACCATACTTTATTCCCGACGAATCGTTTTTTAATTTACTTATTAATAAAGCGCTATCAGGCGTGGAGGTTAAGATTTTTATTCCAGAGATACCAGATAAAAATTACGTTTATTGCGTAAGCCGAAATAACGCGGAAAAACTTGTTAGTTATGGTGCCAAAGTTTTCGTAGTGAATAATACTTTTTTGCACGCGAAAGTCGTTATGAGTGAAAGCGCTGTTTCAACAGGTTCGATTAACGTGGATTTAAGAAGTTTTTATCAGCAGTTTGAAAATGCCGTTTATACCGACAGTAAAGAGTTTATAGAAGAAGTCGAAAAGGATTTTAAAAATATTGAAAGTAAATCTACACTTTTAACATCAAATAATCTAAAAAGAAAGAATTTATTTTATAAGATTTATGCGGGAATAATGCAAATTTTTGCACCGCTTATGTAAAAATGATTATGTTAAAGATGTTTTTTTCTTGAACAGTTTAATTTTTATAAAATCCACGCTGATAAGTCCGAACGCGAAATATAAGAGCGCGTTAAAAATTATCATTAAAGCTGAGCATGAGATTAAAGTGAAAAACACGCCCAATGTTGGGAGCAAAAGTTTTTCAAGCATAAATCCTAAGATGGAAGTAGGAAGTAAAAAAATTATAGAGCAGGTTAAGAATTTTAAGTAAGCTGGTTTTTTAGGACAATTTTTGTTTAGCAGAATTAAGTTTAACAAACTTGTAAGTCCATAAATAAATAACAAACCGACTATTAGAGAGTAAATACCTAAATACCTAGGTAAAAACCAAATAGAAAGCAACATAAATATCCCGCTTAATACGTAATAAATTAAAGTTTTATGCTCTAGTCCCATTGAATTGAGCATGCTTGTGGTGATTGAGGATAAACTCATAAAGAGCATTAAAATTGCACTTTTACAAAGGTATTCGCCACATTCGTGCCCGTTAAATACTAATACGCCGATTTCATTACCGCAAACTAAAAAAACGGGAATAAAAAGGCAAGTTAAAAAGACGGTGAATTTTAATGCTTTTTCTATATCGCGTTTTAGATAAAAAGAGTGTTTTTTATAGAAATTTTCGGAAATTTCGGGAACAAGCACTAAAGTAAATGAGCCGATAAGCATTGTGGGTATAGAAAGCAAGGGAATTGCTTGACCTAAAGCAGAGCCGAAACTTGACATTGCCTCAGATTCTGTAAGTCCTGCCGATATTAAACGCATAGGTAAAAGTATTGAAACGAGCGACATAGAAAGAGAGTTCGCAGAGCGCATAGCCGTAATCGGCATTGCCGATTTTATTAGTGGCTTAAATTCTGATTTGGGGTTTACAAGTTTGTTTTTTCTGATAAAAAATACGGTGACGGCAAGCGTAAAAGAAAAAAGATAAGATATTAAGACGGCAACCCCTGCTCGGAAAGCACCTTGAGTGACGTCTTGAGCAAAGTTAATTAGTATAATGCCGAAAATAATCATGCAAACTTCTTCTAAAAGTTCGATTATGCTGTAGGGTAAAAAATCCTTATTCCCCCAAAAAACGCCTCTTAAAACAGAGTAAACGGAAGTAAAAATCAGACCGGGCAAGATAACGTAAAAGATGTTTAAGCATCTTTCATCGGCAAATAAAAAGGAAAATTTATTTCCAAATAGAAAGAATACGGTACATACTGGAATTGCCGTAAACAAAGTTAAAAATATACCTGCGGATATAATTTGATTTACTTTTTTTTGATGTCCTTCCGCGCGATATTTAGTCATTAGTCGCGAAACGGTGATAGGTGTTCCTGAACAGGTTAAAGTATAAATAAGCCCAAAAACCGAAAGGGCGACCTGATAAAGTCCTATCCCTTCCGCACCGATTGTTCTTGATAAATATATGCGATATAAAAAACCAAGAAATTTTTCGCTTATGGAAAATACCGTGACGATTGCGACCGTTTTAAAAAAAGTTCTCAACTATTGCTCCTTTTTCTGCTGTTTATTAGTATTCTATTCTTT
>JAZNMA010000072.1:0-2117 GCA_045579345.1 Christensenellaceae bacterium
ACGTTGTTGATATAAAGAGATTTACCCTTATTTCTGCCTTGAACGTCAGTTTCAGGTTTAATCGACACGTTGCCAACTGCAATACTTTCCAACGTATGCAACGAATTCGTTTTATATGTATAATCGTAAACTTGAGAAACGGGACCTACAATCGTTTTCTTCTTAACGTTTCCGAGTTCGTCATAGGTAACACTTTCGCCATAGCCACCAGAAACCTGCATTCCGCTATTATCCAATTCGTAAACTGCCGTTACGTTATCAAGCTCGTCACGTTCAAACCTGTAGTTTTTACCTGTAACTTTATCTTTCAACGTGTCAAGTTGACCTTTCTTGTCGTAAGCATTTTCAATTTGAACGACGTTGTTTGCTGTTAATTTCAGCAAATTACCCTTACCGTCTTTTTCGCTTACGAATACGTCGTCAGATTTATACGTTGCAGTTATGGTTTCTTTTGCTACAGAGCCGTAACTATCTTGCGTTTCTACATAATCGTATTTTACGTAATCTTCAACGCCGTTAAGTTCAACTGCTTTCAGTTTACGTTTATGGTTATACGCATATTTCACGTTATTATTACCGCTCTTAAGCTCAACAACTGCACCATAACGATACACTTTTTGCGTGGAGTTTTCCTCGCCGTCTTCCGTGCTTTGAGAAATTGCCGTAACCGTATCGTCATAATCTCTTCCATATGCAAATTTACTGCCGTTGGGAAGAACTTCTTCACGAACAGTGCTCGTTCCGTCAAGGTACAATAATTATATTTTAAAGCCTAAGCGATTTTTTCAATCGCTTAGGCTTCTTATTACTTTATAATTAATACGTCGTCCTGTGTTTTTGAATACAGAATAGATATAGACTTACCAACATAATGCTGAAATATCTTATATCCTAAAAATGGTCTTTTCGCGTTAGGTTTTTCGCTAACCTTAATATATTTTTTCCCTTCATGAAAAAACTTAACAGTTAAACGTTCATCTAATATATGTCCATATACAGACCTCCCTTTTGAATCCGTCCTTGTTGCATCCCCTTGAAGCTCTATCCCATCTTTAAGTGCAAGTAATACATTTTTTTTCACTTCTATCAATTTGATATATGCATATATACAACCTGACATAGCTAACGCCACGAATAATATCAAGAATAGGAATGCGGGATCTTTTTCTTGAATAAAAACAACTATCGTCCCAGGAAGAGCTAACATTCCTGCAATAAAACCAATTAAAGCAAAAATTCTAATAATTCTGGGATATAATTTCCCATATTTTAACGAAGCCAACACGCGATATTTTTTCATGATTTAACCTTTAATCCATTTAAAAATGTTATATATTCCACTAAAAATATTATCCAAAAAAATACCATTTATGGATTCTTGAACATTTTCCTCACTTGTGGGAATTTTTCCAAACCACTGATTTGCATATTCATTACCCATTGCACCACCGATAAATGCACCTATTGCTTTTCCAAGAACTGCAAAGACTTTAGTTATCATTTCTGTTCCGCCCAATGAAGCAAACGCCTTGCCCACATTTATTCCCCCAATGGTCGCTTTTCCCAAAGAATATCCAAACAATTTACCAGAAAATTCAAAAATAGAACCAATATAGCCAGACGCAAATCCACTAACGGCACCAACAGCAGCCCCAATACCACCCGCTTTAAGCGCTTCGATCGGATCCATGCTCTCCCAATTCCAATTTGTGGAAAGGCCTTGAGAAATAATATTAGCTCCCGCACCAAATAAAAATCCAGATCCAGCACCGACCATTACACTTCCCAAAAGTGCCAATGAGCCACCAGATAAAATAGTACCAACTACTACAACCGCAACAGCCACAATAGTGGCAAGACCTAATAACAGCCAATTCCAAAAATCGTTACCATTTGGGTCAACGTTCATAACGGGATTATTTCCACAGTATGCGTAAAGATTCAAACCATTGGTTGTTTTAGGGTTGAGATATTCAATTCCGTCAATCGTCATAAATCTGCCGATTTCGGGGTCGTAGTATCTTGTCTTAAGGAAGTACAGTTTCGTTTCGATATCGTAATAGTATCCACGATAACGGAAAGGATTGAGATTGCCGATATGGTTTACATCAGAGATA
>JAZNMA010000073.1:0-7004 GCA_045579345.1 Christensenellaceae bacterium
ATAAAGTTCACCTCCGTATAATATATAATGTTTTATTTTTTTACAATTTGATTTTAATATCTACACCTGCTGGTAAGTGAATGCTGTCTAACAACTTAACGTTTGGTGAATAGATATCGATAAGTCTTTTGTGCGTTCTAATTTCGAATTGTTCTCTTGAATCTTTATACTTGTGTGGAGAACGTAAAATCGTAACGATTTCCTTTTCGGTTGGTAGTGGAATAGGACCACTGATCTTTGCACCCGACTTTTGCATGGTCTCAACGATCTTTGATGCTGCTTGATCTAGCATTTCAACGTCGTAAGACATAAGTTTGATTCTAATTTTTTGACTTGCCATTTTTTTTGTACTCCTTTTTTACCTAACTTTTCTGTTTGCTGTAAACTCTGCCGCGTGTGTCAATTTTGCTTAATAAAAAAATCATTCGCCGATACTTAACTTTTAAGTCGCTGCGAATGACTTTACTAATTCTATTGAAGTTAGTCGCAGGAGTCTAGCTCCCACACTTGTCAACGGAAATTATCTTTCGTTTTCACGATTTGAAGTAACTTCCCGCATCAACCCAGATTACACAGCCTAACTATTATAACAATCATTTACAATATTGTCAACTGTTTTTTCAGGGTTTTTTAAATTATTTTTAAGCTATTTTTTTCTTAACTAAAGTAGGTTTTGCGCCGTTAGTTACAACGTTTTCGTCGATAATAACTTTTTCAATATCTTCTTCCGACGGCAGGTCGTACATGGTATCAATCATAAGATTTTCTAAAATTGTTCTAAGTCCCCTCGCCCCTGTTTTGAGCTCTATTGCTCGCTTTGCCACGGCATATACCGCACCATCAGTTATTTCCAGTTCAACATTATCCAGTTCTATAAGCTTCTTATACTGCTTAACCAATGCATTTTTGGGTTGAGTCATTATATTTACTAGCGCGCTTTCATCTAGCGGATGAAGTCCAACCGTAATTGGCACTCTGCCTACAAACTCGGGAATTAATCCATATTTAATTAAATCTTGTGGCTGAACGTCCCTTACTAACTCTTTCGCCTTATCTTTTGCCTTTTCAACGTTTCCACCAAATCCGAGCGATGCATTTTCCTTACGCTTTGCGACTATATCTTCTAAGCCAACAAATGCTCCGCCACATACAAATAATATATTTGTAGTATCAATCCTCAAACATTCTTGTTGTGGATGCTTTCTTCCTCCTTGTGGAGGCACGGACGCAACCGTACTTTCAATTATTTTAAGAAGTGCTTGTTGCACGCCTTCACCTGAAACGTCGCGAGTTATAGATACGTTCTCGCTTTTTCTTGCAATTTTATCTATTTCGTCGATATATATTATTCCGCGTTGCGCTCTTTCAATATCAAAATCAGCATTTTGAATAAGTTTAAGCAAAATATTTTCAACGTCCTCACCCACGTATCCAGCTTCCGTAAGTGTTGTCGCATCAGCAACAGCGAACGGCACGTCTAAAATTTTAGCAAGCGTTCTCGCAAGGAGAGTTTTGCCACTTCCCGTCGGTCCTAAAAGCAATATATTACTTTTATCTAGTTCAACGTCGTTATCTTTATCTTTTGTGGCATTAATTCTTTTATAATGATTATAGACTGCTACGGATAAAACTCTCTTAGCCTCGTCCTGACCGATTATATACTCGTCTAATCTAGCCTTAATTTCTGTAGGTTTTAAAAGAGTAATTTCTGCTTTTTTATCTTCAGTAACGCTATCTTCTTTTACAACTTCACTGCAAACTTCTATACATTCAGCGCAAATATAAATTCCGTTAGGACCAGCTATTAATTTTTTTGTAAGTTCCTTGGGCTTTCCGCAAAAGGAACAATACAACTGTTCGTTATTTTCTTTCATAAATCTCCAATTAAATTATTACGGGCGTTTAACAAAAATTTGGTCAATTAAGCCGTACTCTTTTGCCTCTTCTGCTGAAAGATAATTATCCCTATCGGTATCTCTTTCCACAACCTCATAAGGCTTTCCACTGTTTTGGGAAAGTATAGTATTTAAACGGTGCTTAGTTTTAATTATATGGTCAGCTTGAATTTTTATGTCACTAGCCTGTCCTTGCGCACCGCCAAGAGGCTGATGAATCATAATTTCACTGTTGGGAAGAGCATATCTTTTACCCTTAGCACCGCTTGAAAGCAAAAATGCACCCATACTCGCTGCAAGACCAATACATATCGTGCTCACGTCACATTTAATATAATTCATAGTGTCGTAAATTGCAAGCCCTGCGGTCACACTTCCACCCGGACTGTTAATATAAAGACTAATATCTTTAGATGGGTCTTTTCCCTCAAGATAAATTAATTGTGCAACCACTGCGTCTGCAACGGCATCGTTTATTTCGCCTGTTAAAAATATTATTCTATCTTCTAATAATCTAGAATAAATGTCGTAACTTCTCTCTCCTTTTCCCGTCTGCTCTACGACGTAAGGCACAACAGTGTTCTTAATATCCATATATTTTCTCCATTTTATTGGTTTTGTTACAAAACCGCAAAAGACATTTAATTTAGTCTTTTGCGGTACTACTTTTGTGTAACTTATTTAATTTCGTTGTTTGATTTTAAGAAGTCAAAGAATTTTTTAATAACGATTTCATTCTTAATATAATCAAGTTGACGAGCGTTCATATTCTTCTTAACGTCGGGAGCAGGTTTGTTTTGAGCCTTTGCCATTTCAGCAACCCTTGCTTCAACGTCTTCGTCCGTAGCAACGATTTCTTCTCTTTCAATTATTCCCTCTATAACGAGTTGAGATTTAACGAGCTCAGTTGCTTGTTCGGTATATCCTTTTCTGAACTCATCCATGTTCTTACCCATATATTTGAGGTAATCCGCAAGTTTAAGACCTTGGTAAGAAAGGCGATATTCCATTTCTTGAACCATTCTATCAATTTGGTTTTCTATTAATGCGTCGGGGATTTCAACGTCTGACGTTTCAGTTATCTTTTTAACGATAGCATCTTCAATTTCACGTTCCGCTCTATCTGCATTTTGCTTTTCAAGTCTTTCGCGAGTTTCTTTCTTGTAAGCCTCTACGCTTTCTGCACCAATTGCTTCTTTAATAAATTCATCGGTAACTTCAGGAAGTTCTTTTTTCTTTATTTCGTGAAGTTTAATTGCAAAAACAGCATCTTTCCCTTTAAGATTTTCCGCATGATATTCTTCAGGGAATTTAACGGAAATATCTTTTTCATCACCGATATTCATGCCGATAAGTTGTTCTTCAAATCCAGGAATAAATGTTTTACTTCCAATAACAAGAGTTTGTTTTTCAGCTGTTCCGCCGTCGAATTTCACACCATCTACACTACCGGAATAATCGATAAGAACTGAATCGCCATCTTCAACCGCTCTATCGGTAACTTCTACCATGCGCGCGTTACGTTCTTGAAGACGTTTTACTTCATCTTCTACGTCCTCATCTTTTACATTATACTCAACTTTATCGAACTTTATACCCTTATACGCACCGAAAACTACTTCCGGTTTAACAGGAACGATTGCAAGCATAGTGATGCCTTTTTCGCTAATTTTCTTAATATCTATTTCAGGTGCGGCAACCGCATAAATTGAAGGTTCTTTTTCTAATACTTCAGAATAGTATTTGGGGAAAGCTTGATTTATTGCCTCTTCATAAAAAACGCCTTCACCATAAGCACTTTCTAAAACCTTTTTAGGAACTTTTCCTTTTCTAAAGCCTGGCATGCTATATCTGCCTTTGGTCTTTTCATATGCTGCGTCGATAGCCGACTGCCATTCTTTAGCCGTCAAATCGATAGTAATTTTTACCGTACTTTTTTCGGCTTTTTCAAACGTGTATTTCATAATGTACTCCTAACTCTTAAACATTCTTAATAATTTTAACACAATAACACTTAAAAGGCAAGGTTTTTTATTGATTTTTTAAAAATTCTAAATGCTTTTTACCATTCACAATTAAAGACTTAAAATTATCATAAACACAAAAACCTGGCTTTGATTTTGGTGGCTTTCTCACGTGCTTCTTTTCCGTGTACACAATTTCAGTTTTCCCCGTCTCTCTTCCCTTGCTATAGTAAGCGCAAATTTCGCAAGCAATAATTAATACGTCCTCAGGAACTTTTTTTCCATTACTTTCTATTAGCACGTGAGAGGAATGGTAATCTTTTGCGTGCACCCAAATATCTTCAGGTTTAGAGGTAAAGGTGAGCTTATCATTTTCAACGTTATTGCGCCCTGCACGAATCCTAAACCCGTAAACTTCGTATTCTTTACAAAAACTTTCTTTTTTACTTTTTTTATTACTTACGTTCTGACTTTGTATAAGTCCCGCGCTCTCCAATTCCCCCTGTATTATTAGCAATTCTTCAATATCTTCCGCTAGTGAGATTTCTTCTATCACACTGGTTAAATATTCCAACTCTTTCTCAGCTTGTACCCGTTGCGGTTTTAACGCTTCTAACGTGCGCTTTTGTTTATTATATTTTTTATAATAATTTTCTGCGTTTTTAGAAACAGACAATCTTTCATCAAGCAAAATTTTAACCTCACTGCCATCATAATAATTATCTAGTACACATTCTTTTTCGCCTGACTTTATCTTATAAATATTCGCAAGAAGAAGTTCGCCCTTTATTCTATTTTCTTCAGCTAAACTCGCATCTTTTTGTTTAGCACTAATGGCGACTAAGCGTTTTTTTGCTTTTTTTATAGCAGTTGCAGTTATATTTGTTAATCTTTCTTTTTTGCTTTCATATCGTTTTTGATAATCGCGTTGGTCAAAATAATATTGTTCAGCAAGATACAATTCATCAAAATAACGTCTATTCCCTAAAACTAAATCGTAAGGAAAAACGCAAACGTCTTTTATCTTTCCACCATCTTCTATAACACAAGGATTTTTTTCTTTATTAAACAAAAAAGCATTCAAATGACTAAATAGCTTTTCTCCATCAGCATTATATCCATAAAGTTCGATATACTCTTTCTCAATTTCTTTTGCCGTCGATAAAGCAATCCCCATGACGTTTTTAATTATTTTCTCCGAAATCAAAAAATCACCTTGATTAAATAGATTTACAAGATTTTTGTCGCTAGGTAACTTTTTATCTCCAATCGGTGGAAATTGATAAATCTTACCTACTATCAACGGCCGAACGCCGTTATCAAACATATTAATACCACGATTTCCGCCTAATATCTTCCCATTTTCTGTTAAAATTATATTACTGTATCTTCCCATAAGCTCTACGTAAAGCGTTTTTTTGACCGAATCAAAAAACTCTGTAGAAGGCATAAAATCAATTTTAACAATCCTGTCAAAACCTACCAACTCTATTTTTTCTAGCGTTGCGGAAAGCAAATGCTTTCTTAACAACATGCAAAAGTTCGGAGCGGTTAACGGGCTTTCACGCTCTGTATAGGTCACACCCATTCTAGGCGAGGCAGGATTCACGGAAATGAAAAGTTTTTCAGCTTTTTTCCCAGTATAAACCGTTATCACTATTTCATCCCCATTCGGCTGAGTTATACGATTTACTTTACCGCTTGAAAATATTGTATTAAGTTCCTCACAAAGAAATCTTAGAGTAAACGCGTCTTGTGGCATAATTCTCCTTTTTTAATCAACTATGCTGAAAGTTTTACCATTTAAATAACTCAAATATGCATCCGCCTTAAACGACAATTTAAGTTCGGTTGCCGTAAGGTTTTGAGTTTTTTGCCCCATCTTTTCGTTAAAGCCAAAATCACCATATTTACCATCTCCCACTATTGGATGTCCAACGTGCGCAAGGTGGGCTCTAATCTGGTGCGTTTTTCCAGTAAATAATTCCACCTCTAATAAGCTTGTATCTTTATTTTGTTTAATTACTTTATATCCTGTCTTAATCTCAACAGAACCTTTAACGTGATTGTCGTAAATTTTTACAGTTGCTTTTTCTTTGTCTTTTAATAAATACGCTGTTAAATTTGCACTTTTAGTTTTTGGCGTCCCCACAACTAACGCTTGATACTTCTTTGTAAAAGTACGATTCTTAAATCCGTTTAACAAGTCTTTTTCCGCGCTTTGGTTTAATGCAAAAATCATAACTCCCGACGTGTTTCTATCCAAACGGTGAATAAAACGCGCCTCATTTTCTTCTTCTTTAATTTGCTCATAAACACTTTCTGAGGAAAAACCTGATTTTTTATTTATAACTAGAACGTTCTCGTCTTGATAAACTATCATATATTTTTTTGTTACAGTTGACTGGTAATATATTTCAACCACGTCGCCAATTACCAAATCAATATCCTTAGAAACACGTTTACCATTTACTTTTACGTCTTTTTTTCTAAGTGCACACATAAAAGATTTATACGATAAATCCTCGATATTGTATAAAGCAAGCTTACTCAGTTTGCGATTTTTGTCTGCAATAAAACTTTTCATATCTTTAATCAAAAGGACTTCGGTTTATCCGAAGTCCTATAAAATTTATTTTTACTCTTAGTCGCCCTCGGTTTCGTCCTTAGGTTTAATGAACAACAAAACAATGATACCAATTAAACAGAGTGTTCCGAGAGATAAGAACACTACAGACCAAACGTTGTTCTGTAACCAATTACTAGGAACTTTTACTGTCTGTGGCGCACCCGCTACATTTAAAATTGAATAATCGGTAGCTGACCTATGAGTTACTCCAGAAGTTACATTACATTCAATCACATACGAACCGATTGCGTTCGGAGTGTACGTAAGTTCACCATCGTAACCAATTTCCTTTATCGTGTCGTAATCAAAACCGTCTTTATTATAGTCTTTGTCAGTTATACTTGATGCCATAGGAATCTCAACCCACCCCTCACTATTATCGAAAGCTTCTTGAGATTCAGGTACAGTTGCATTCTTATCTGGGTTGTAGTAAAGTTTATACGTTGTTTTACAACCTTTCGCATCTACTTCAAATGAAGGAGATATAAACTTAACACCGATGAAGCCAACACTCTT
>JAZNMA010000074.1:0-5490 GCA_045579345.1 Christensenellaceae bacterium
AGTACTACTTCATTTCCAAAACTACTCTCGCGCTGACTAAATACTGTATTGCTAATTGCTTGACCTAAACTGATCACGTCGCTT
Organism: Christensenellaceae bacterium; assembly: GCA_045579345.1. Taxonomy (GTDB): domain Bacteria; phylum Bacillota; class Clostridia; order Christensenellales; family Borkfalkiaceae; genus UBA1259. Next base: position 85 of record JAZNMA010000074.1, read on the forward strand.
TCTAGTGCGTGCTCATAAAAGGCCTCTTTTTGTGTGGTTGTATAGTCCCCGTTTAAAATTGGTAAACTAACCCCGACGTTACGCAAAATAGTTTCATAGAAAAAGTTTAAAGTATCTTTATCAACCAGTTTAATATCACGGTTTACCGGTATAAACTCACTTTTTAAATCCATTACCGCTATACCGCTGTCGCCGTTCCGTAAAGCTTCTTCGAATTTAACGCGTTCCGCGACCATTGCTTCCTCATTTAAAAACGTTCCATATTTCATAATTCCGTTTATGCTCATACTGCATTTTACGCTTTGTGAAATAGACTGAATTAACGTGTCATACGAATTTAGCATTTTGAGTAGGCCGGTTTCGTCGTGCCCTGCTACTCCACCGCCGAAATAATCATTTACTCCATAGTCTTTTCGCCAATGTATTACTTCGTCTTGTGGTAAAGTGACAGTATATCCGGTCGGAAATTGAAATTTTATGTATAATTTGTTGTTTGATGAGTCTGTTAGATAGTCTACTCGACTCGGTTTTAACGGATATAGACCCGTATAATATTTATAACCGCCTTTTGTCACATAAAAATCAGGATATATGTAAACATTTTTGTTCAATTCCAACAAAATCATTATTTTTTCTAGAAAATCCGCTGTAGTCATCCATTTATTTGGACGTTTTAGCACTCTAGCAATTGAACTGTCATTTATAATGCTCTGTTTACCGTTTTCGATTTTTATGTGTCTCGGATTGAGTTTTTTAAACTCACTAGCTTTACACCTGATCGCCTGGACTACGATATCCGACGCGTAAATATTGTCGCCAAAATCCGTAAAAGTCGGTGTATATGCTGCCATTGTCGGCGCGTACGGTAAATTGTCTTTTTGTTTGTTTTTGCTACCTTTTGGGCGTTTAAAAAAATCAAATATGCCCATGTGTTACCTCCCTTTTTTCTGTATGTATGATCTGTGTATCAATCAAACTTTTAAATATTTCTTCAAGTACATTCACGACTATGCTGTTACCTGCCATTTTATAAAGTTGTGTGTTTGATATTTTGTTTTCTATCAAAATATTTATATCTTTGTCTTCAAAGCCCATTAACCTAAAACACTCTTTCGGCGTTAATTTTCGGTTTGATTTGGAAACGTTAGACCATATACTTGGTATATGACCGCCCCCGGCTGCTGTTCTGATCGTTGGCGAATACGTATCGAAAACACGGGTTTTTTTTTCGCCAAAACCGCCGTAAATATTATGTAGGATTGGCAATACTGCGTCGTTTTCTAGTATGCTTCCTAGCGTTTTATTGGCTTTTATTGGCTTTGGAAATACAAATTTGTTATTATCTACACTCTTAAGTATTGAAATAATAAATATTCGTTCTCGATTTTGAGGCACGCCATAATTTTTAGCGTTTAATACTGCGTAATAGTTGTTATATCCGGCCATTTCCAAAGAATTTAGTACTATTTCAAACTCATTTTTAAATCTTTTACTAGTTAAATTCTTCACGTTTTCGGCTATTGTTATTTTTGGTTGCACGGCTTGTATAATTCTTAATGCGTCGAAAAATAAACCGCTTCGTGTCTTCGTTTCTCCGTTCAAAAATCCTTTTTGTTTGCCTGCTACTGAAATGTCTTGACACGGGAAGCCATATGTAATTAAATCAATGTTTTTTAATAGATTTTGCTCGTCAATTTTGGTAATATCGCCTAAATTTAAACTCTCTGGGACGTTGTGTATTAGTGAATATGCCTTGCTTGCGTATTTGTCTATTTCACTATATCCAACTAATTCAAAATCAATATTTAAATTTCTTAGTGCTTTTTCAAACGCTCCTATACCGGAAAATAAACTCAAAATCTTTATAAAATTACCCCCTGATGTATTGCATAAATTCGCTTCTGTATCTTCTGTACATTTCGTACAAAATAATATTTGTTACTGCTCCGTCGATTCGGCGTGTCGCTTGATTATTAATTTTTACCGCCATACAATTACCTAAATTATCTACTTCGATTGAGGCGTTACCTAGGCACCACTTGTCTATTTCATTTTCGTTATAATTTACGTGCTGCGCTTTTAGATCTGCCTCTAATAATTTCATCGGATTCGATAAAACTTGTTTGTTTTGCAGTACCATTTCACATTCAAAACCGTATTGTTCCATGCGATTCAAAAAATCTTTTGCAAATCTTTGATCGTAACCACACTTTAAAACTTTTATTTTGTGATTCTTGTACAATTCATAAAACCAATCGGCTACTATAGATAAATCGTTTTCGTTACCCTCGCATATAGTTAAAAGCCCTTTTTGCGCCCACTCTTTATATTTCGCACCGCTACTAGTATCCGCTGAATTTATTAATTTACTCTCCGGGATAAAATACATAGTATGTATATATTTTGTCTTGTCTTCTGGACGCATTAATAATATTTTGGCACATGTCAAGTCAGTTGTTTCTGCTAGATCGACGGCTCCTAGTGCTACGCACCCTTCAAAATCTAATATGTTATATGTTGCCGGATAGTCATAATCCTGTAGCATTAACCACGCCTGACTATTAGACTGTTTGATGTTAAAATCTTTCGACATAACAAACGCTCGATCCGCTTTGTTTTTACGTGCTAAATCTATCTGCTCACGTAAATAATCCCATTTTTTTACAATTCCTAGCGTTGGATTGCTCTTTTGCCAACTCTTTTCGTTTTGCCATATTTCATTTTCGCTGTCTTGCGTGTATAACCACGGCAACATTCTTTCGGCTGCGATTCCGTCGTCTTCGCCGTTTATTATTCTTCGACAATCTTCTAATAGGCCGTCTAACACCCCGTCATTTACAAAACCCTCGGTAGTTATAATTATTAATTTTGGATTTTCTTTTAAGCTCTGAGACTGCTCAATAGATTTTAAAATTACGTTATCTCTCATTTCGTGTACTTCGTCTAAAACACTAAAATCTATGTTGCGACCCTCTTTGTTGCGAGTCCTATCTGATAATTTAAATATTTTGTTGCCATTTACTAGGCACTTTATACCTTTTTGATTTCTCCACGTATCTGAGTTTTTAGGATCTATCATGCTTCGCATTGTGTCGGTCGCTTGATATAAAATATCCGCTTGCGTGTCATCATTTGAACTTAAAACTATATCCGCACCCGGTTTCCCGAGTATTAGTTCTGTTAGTGCTAGTGCACTGCACGTCTCACTTTTAGTATTCTTACGTGCTATTAGCAAAATCACTTTTTTAAATCTATCTAGACCACTCTCGGCCATTTTAAAACTATATATAACCTCAATTAATGCCTTTTGCCATAACATCAACTTCATCGGCTGCCCGTAAAACGGGGACTTAGTGAGTTTTATACAATTTTGCATAAAATCCATTCTTATTTCGGCGTCTGTCGTGTCGTATATATATCTTGGATTGTCTAAATCCTCAATTAATCTATCTAACTCAATAATCAATTCTTGACCGGCTACTATTTCGCCCTTTTTTATCGCTTGGCGGTACTTATATAACCACGTATCCGCCTTTTTAGTACTCATTTGTTACGCCTTTCTATTGACTTTAAATACGCGCGTAACGGGCTTTCTTCTTCTGTGCCTTTTTTGCTCACTAGTGAACATAACGCCTTAAATATATTTGTCTTTTGCTGTAAATACTCTTTGTATTGCTTTCCTGCTGCTGTTTGACGCTGTTTGTTTGCGTCCTTAGGATGTATCTCTATTCTTTCAAGCGTATCTAAATACTCCAGGTGTTTATTTACCTTTTTTAAATCGTCAATCATAGACTTTGCCAACGGCTGTAATACTTTATCAATGCTGTCAATTAATTCTCTTTCTTGTGTCTCGTCCATGATCACTCCACCTTTTGTTTTGCTGCGCACTTCTTACATTTTGCCTTTCTATCCGGCGACTTTAATTTACTCTGTATTGCTTTGTTAACTTCAAAACTTGTTACCTGATCTAGTTTTATAGACTTGTTTTTATAGTCCATAACCGGCAAATATTCTATATGTTCTATCCCATTTACTGTTACGCCCGTTTTAACCCAACATGTGCGCCCGTCTGAAAAATAATTCCAACCGTCGACGTTTTCGTATATTGTATAGCTCGCGTTCGGATGATTCTTTTTTAATTCTCCCCACGCATACGCCCAACTTAAATAAGTTAGTCCGTTTTTTCGTTCAAGTTTGTCATTTACATTAATTTCGTTGAGTTTTTTAAAATAATTATCCGTAACTTTCCCACCCTATCGTAAAACTTTCATATTTGCCTTGTATTTGATTTTAATTTGTTTAGGTATAAACACTCTACCTACATCAAAAAAATTAAATCTCGGGCTTTCTATGGCTTTGTTTTTTTATCTCAGCCTAAAACTATCTTAATATAATAATTTTTTTCAAAACTCGGTCTTTCATTCCTAAAAAATTTAAAATTTTTCCGCGCTGAGAAAATTGAGACCCTCTTGCAGTCCCCCTCGACCCTCAAAAATATTTTTTGACCGGGGGCCTTTCTTTTTCTGACTTCTTGCCAAAAACTTTTTTTACCATTTCAAATATATCTTTAGAACTATATCTCTTTTTTTCTTCTGGCTTTTCTTCTACGTGTGATAATTCTTCTTTTGGTTTTTGTTCTTTTGCTTTAATTGGTATTGCTTGACCCGTATCTACATCTAGTATGAGTAACTGATCAATTTCATCGCCTACTACTAACGCACCGTTTAACATCATATCTGCCATATCCGCTGACAATTGTTTGCGATCTTCATTGTTCATAAAAAATTTGGTCTTAGCTACAATTAATTTATTATACATACGGTATCCTCCACCTGATATTTATCAAACCAATCAATAATATATTTTTTATGCTGCTCATAATTTAACGTCTTATCTTGTTCACACGCTTGTAATAACCGCTCGAAACACTTCTCTTTTGGTGTGTCTATATGTATCAACTCACACCCTAATTGCGTTCGTGTCCTGTGACGTTCCATAATTAACGGTGCGCCTTGAATTACCCACGCATTACGCCACGCCCCGAATCTGGTTTTAATCTGATCTACTATTGCGTCACGTATAGAAAATATATTTTGTTTTAATCTATCCGGTTTTATATGTGACGGCTGGCCACTTACCATTTCCCAAATATTATTAATATCTAGTATCAAGTCGCCGTGTTCCGCTGAACTCTTTACAAATTCTTGTTTGCCTGCGTACGGTGCCCCGTACACTAAATAGACCTTTTTAGCTGTTTGACCGCCGAATCTTTCGTGTATAACGTTGTGACATTTATGATGTACTAACATTACGTTTAACGGGCTTAAACTTACTGACTTGTCATTGACGTTTTCAATAGTCAACTCTGTTTTATGATGTCCGATACAATCATATTTTTTAGTTATT
>JAZNMA010000075.1:0-3965 GCA_045579345.1 Christensenellaceae bacterium
AACTAACATCAGAGGTAAAGTTGGGTTGGTTCTGATCCGTCCGTTCAAGCCGCGTCGCGCGGGGCATGTTATACGTCCCGCTGCGCTACTTTTTTTTAATTTGTAATGTCGCCTTCGGCGAGATTGGCTAAAAAAAAAAAGATAGCTAATCGCGGGTGTTGCCGACTTGAAAGTTTATCGCGGACTGCGTTGTTGCGGCTTTGGTGTAATTTCTTCGACCCGTAAGCCGTTCCGCTAAGCGGGGGCGGCAGATAGATTTAAAATCGAGCACGCGAAATAACGGAGCGGCGACCGCTACTAAGAGCAGAGACCAAAAAAATTGAGCGACCGACAATTAGCGCGGAAAAACAATAACATAGAACGACCGCGATTTATTACAGCCCGAAATAAATTGCGCCAGGTCCGCGGGCGGGGCGGTTCCGGCTTCGCTACGGCGGGGGGCTTGTGCTACGCACTGCGCGTTTTCTTCCCCCGCCTTCGCTAAAGCCTACACCGCTGGCGGCTAAACAAATGATAACCCCGACGCCACGACGCCAATAAAGCGATGACAGCCAATACCTCCGCGCCGCCGCTTCCCGCATTCCAACCGCAACCACACTACCGTTTACCAGCTATGGCGCGGTTAACGCAAACGCCGCCGCCCTTGCTACTTTTGTGGCGGTTCTAACGGGGGGCTTGGCCGTCCATGGCCTGCGCCCCCTATGACGGAATTTTTGAGGCGTGTCTTATCGTGTCGGGGGGCACGGAATGCTATCGATCGCGATCGTGATTCGAACTTTCGAGCAGATCACTCCGACCTAGCGACGACCCGAACGAGCGAATCATCAACAGGAATTTCCTTGACCGAAACTTTCTCCTGCGGATCGTCATCAAGGATTGTACTGACTGGCAATTTTTTCCCTCTCGGCATTTGTCCCTTGATTTTAACTCCCGAGATATCCCAGCGACGAATCCACTCCTGCATACGCTTATCCCTATTCCTGCCGACAGTGACATAGTTAGGATTAACCATAAATTCAGTATAGCCGTCAATCTTGCATTCGTTCACGATGAAATTTTCCTTGAGCCATTTGAACGCGTCAAGGCAAGTTTTCTTCGTAATTTCGAGTTTTTCTTGAACAGCTCTTTTAGTGGTAATCATGCCTTTTTCTTCGAATTGTTGACCCATAGCGAGCAAAGTAAAGACCTTGAAAGTCGCGTAGGACGGGCATTTAAGCAATAAATCAGTGACTTTATCGGTATACACGATAACCCACCCCTTTCCATTAGACGAGCGGCGACCGAGTTTAGTAACGTCATACAAAATCTCCCCAGTCAATTTATCGATAACTGTTGTAGTCGTCTCTATCCGATGACCGCCCGTTTTCTTTTTGAATTCATTCATGATATAATCCCTCCGTAAAAATCGCACTTTTGTTTTTAGCCGAAAGGCATTTTTTTTTACCCTCAACAGCCCCCGACCACCCGCCCCGAAATTTTCTGATTTTTCAATTAGTCAAACTCGGAAAGGTATCTCTAGGAGTACCAAATGGGTATAATGGATTATACCTCACGACGTTACATAGTTCAAGTACAATCACATAAAAAATCAAACTCTATCTACCTCTTTAAACCCGATAATTTCTGCGAAACTATCGGATTGATTAATGACGCGAGATACCCTATAATACGACCAAAAACGGTAAGGAGTGATTCGGAATGTCCTACACGTTTAATCAGCAAATTTCAGGTTCAATTAAATGCGTAGACGATAATAATGCCTCCTTCTCAATGAATGGTATCAAAACTACCGAGACTAACGCGAATGTTATCATGGGCGGATTATCGGAATTGTTTGGTATCGTTGGCTGGAGTGTTCCGCATGATGTAGTTAGGACGGTGAAGCAGAATGTCGACGAAGACTAATGCAATGCTTACGTTGAACTATGAAGATAATTCTACGCGCAACGTGACGTTTAAAGATATTGACGTAAGCGAAATGCAATACATGGCGGACAGAGTAAAAGCGATTAATACTAACATGAGTTCAAATTTTCGGGGAACGTTTATTAGCGATAATGGTGCGGCAGTAACGAGCATAGGCAAAGCGCAAGTGATTCGCACGACCGAGGAGGTGATTTATAGTGAATAGAAAAGTCCAGATTAAAAGCAAAAACTCCAGCGCGAAGACACAGACAACAACGTTAAATTATGTAAATCCGAACGCGACAGACGCGCAACTCCGCACGATGACAACGATGATGATCGGACTGACAGATAACACTTATGACAGCGCAAATAAAATCGATACCACGGCATTAACTGCAAAAACGCAGAGAACAATATCATTTAGTCCGTCATCAGCGACGTATGCAGAACTTGCAGACGCGGCTACATCAGGTAGTGAACCATATGCATTAGCCGTAACTATTAACGGAAATACTACAGGACAAATGCCAAACTTTAGTATAAGCGGAGCGTCTACAGGAATTGAACGCATTGTATTCGGTGGTACCTCAAATATTATGTATGTGGCAAATGTAATGAACGACGCAGGCGGTAGAGTAACTATAACTGCTAATTTCAGTGCAACCGATACTTACGATGAAACTTCCGCTAACTTTGTGATTAGTCAATAAGGAGTGGAGACGCATGGCAGATAAAATCACGATGACTACTACGTTAAGCGTCGAGACTATCTATACGGACGCCGACACGCGCACTTTTAACCTCCCGAATCCGAGAGCAGGCTTAAGTTCAGCAGATATAACGAATTTGAGCAATTATCTTGCGGAAAATAACCTCCTTATCGGCGATAAGACTGGCGCACAATTCGGGCGCATAACGAAGGCAACAAAAATTTCTAAAGAAACGACGTTGCTTGATATAACAAGTTAAAAACGCGACACCACACTCGCGGCAAATAAAAAAACGACACGGAAAAGCCCGTATTTCGGTGAAAGTAGGAATAACCGAGCGGGTTTTTTTCGTTGAAGTTTTACCGCATGCAAAGGATAAATCGGCGCGTCGCTATGCTGTAAAGGACAAGCCGCTAACGCGGTTGCCGTTGGCAATCCTTGACAGCGCGCCGCTAGCCGATTTTAGAAATTTTATGGCGGTAAAAACCCAAAAAATTTTTGGCTTTAATTGTTTGAACAGCTCAAATTGATTGAACACCTCAAAGCGTATAGCGGCTTTAAGCCTTTCTTTTCGGGGGGGAGAGCAAGCCCCCCCGTACCCCCCCGAAGTTCGGTTATAAAGCGCACGCACAGGGTCGCCCATTATACCGCCGCTTAATCCGCTGGCGGGCAAGGGCTAAAGCGGTCTTCGCCGGGCGTTGCCCCCTTGCCCTTGCGGCGCGGCGGTGCGTCGGCTGTGCGCTTTTGCGCTTTTGTCGTTTTTTTTTGCTGGGAGGTGTTCGTCGTGGTTCTTCGTTGCTTTGGGCGTCCTGGGCTTCGCGCGTCCTGGGTTGTCGCTTTCTGCTTCCGCTGGCGTTGTTCTGTGGCGTCGGTGCGTTTTTGCTTTTCTTCGCGTCGCGCGGTTGCTCGCTTCTTGTGGCGGTTTCGGGCGGCTCGGCGTTGGTGGCGTTCTCCTTCTGCCCCTCCGCGTTCCGTTCTTGCCGGGGTTCCTCGCTTCGGCTTGCGTTGGCTGGCGCGTTTTCCTTGCGTTGTGGCTGTGTTCTGGCGCGGTCGTTGTGCTTTTGTCTCGCGTCTTCCCTCTGCTTCTGTGCGTCGGTCGCCTGGTTCTTTTTGTTTTTGCGGTGTTCGCTGGTGATTCGCCGCGTCGCCGCTTTTTTTTTTGTGCTATTCGGAATTAAACGCCGCCCCCCGCTTTTCGCTACACTAAACTAACATCAGAGGTAAAGTTGGGTTGGTTCTGATCCGTCCGTTCAAGCCGCGTCGCGCGGGGCATGTTATACGTCCCGCTGCGCTACTTTTTTTTAATTTGTAATGTCGCCTTCGGCGAGATTGGCTAAAAAAAAAAAG
>JAZNMA010000076.1:0-37593 GCA_045579345.1 Christensenellaceae bacterium
CTGAAGTTATAATAAATACTACCCCCGTGGGTATGTATCCTGATAGTTTTAACGCCCCGATTGACGTTGAAAAATTTAAGAATTTAACCGGAGTTGCCGACGTTATATATAACCCTTCGTTAACAAAACTTGCTTATATGGCAAAGCAAAAAGGAATACCGACGGCAAACGGGCTGTCTATGCTTGTTGCGCAAGCAAAATACGCTAGAGATCTTTTTTTGGGCTTTTCTAATAAAGGTTTTTCTGATGATAATAAAATTATTTCGCCTGTTGTTGACGATATTTTAAGGAAAACGAACAATATTATTTTAATAGGTATGCCTGGTTCGGGTAAATCTACCGTAGGTAAAAAACTTGCCGACTTAACAGGCAAAAAGTTTATAGATACAGACGAGCTTATTGTTAAAACGACTAATAAATCTATACCTGAAATTTTTTCTGCTTGTGGAGAAGAAGTCTTTCGTGATTTAGAGGAGCAAGCATTAGAAACAGCTGTTAACGAGCGTGGCGCAATTATTGCTACGGGTGGTGGTATAATAAAAAGAGAAAAAAATCATTACTTGCTTTCTAGCAACGGAAAAGTCGTTTGGCTACAAAGAGATTTGTTTTCACTTTCCACAAAAGACAGACCGTTATCAAAATCAGTAAAAGAATTAGAAAAAATTTATTTAGAGCGCAAAGATTTATATCGTCAATGCGCCGATATTACGATTGTCAACGACAAAAGTGTAAATGAAATTGCAAAGGAGATAGCAAACAGATGCGAATACTTGTTATAAACGGACCAAATCTTAATATGTTAGGTATTAGGGAAAAACATCTTTACGGTGATAAAACTTATAAAGCGCTTGTAAAACTTATTAAAGATAGCGCAAAAGAGAGAAATATTAGTGTAAAATGCTTTCAATCTAATTATGAAGGGGCAATCGTTACTAAAATTCAAAAAGCCTATCAAAAATTTGACGGTATAGTTATAAACCCAGGTGCATATACACACACCAGCGTTGCAATTTTAGACGCCTTAAAATCGGTCGATATCCCTACTGTTGAAGTGCATATAACCGACGTTGATAGTAGAGAAGATTTTAGGCAAATTTCTTTTGTTAAAAAGTACGCGTTTTTAACTATAACCGGCAAGGGGTTTGACGGATATATTGAAGCAATAGACGCTATTATAAACAAATAAAAAAAAGTCTACGCAATGCATAGACTTTTATTTTGGTTGCATTTTGCATAGTAACGGTGGCGTGAAACGCGACCATTTTACTTGCCTTCAATATTTTCAAGCACTAATTTGTCAAAGGAAACGCTTTCAACAAAATCGGTTGGTAAAAAACGAACGTAATTATACTTGGCATAATTAAAAATATGCGTTTTAATAACTACTGGGGTAGGAACGTCTAACTGGTAACAAATTTCGGTGACGTAATCAAAAAAATCAGCGTAATCTATAGCGCCCTCTTTAGTAAAAACGTATTGCTTTATAATTTTGTCTTTTTTTATTATTTTTGCCCAAATTTTAACCATATTGACCTCTTTACGGATAAATTGTAGCACATATATAAAATAAAATCAAGAATTGTCTTGACAAAACCGTGCGTTAAAGTTAAAATAACTTTAATATAGTTGTATGAATTTAAAATTAATAAAGTTCATAAAAAGGAGTTACGTTATGGATAGCTTTAAGCAAAAAATTATAGTTCTTTTACAGGAAAACGCCAGATACACCGTGCCAGAGATTGCCGTTATGACAGGTGCAAGCGAGGCTGACGTTCAAAAGGCCATAACGGAACTTGAAGATAGTGGTATCATTGTAAAATATTCTGCTATATTAAATACAGAGCTTTTAGAAGAAGGTCAAGTTGAGGCTTTAATCGAAGTAAAAGTTGTTCCACAAAAACTTATGGGCTTTGACGCGTTTGCTGAAGAACTTTACCATTTTAATGAAGTTAAAAGTTTATATTTAATGAGTGGTAGTTTTGATCTTGCCATAATGGTTACGGGCAAAAACATCACGGACGTTGCAAAGTTTGTTTCGGAAAAATTAGGGGTTATTGACGGTATTGTAAGCGTGGCTACGCACTTCATCTTAAAGAAGTATAAGATTGAGGGGCAAGTATGTAAAAAACAAATGATTGAAAGGCAGTGTATCGTTTAATGAAAAATTTCGTAAGTAAAAGAGCCGAAAGCATTAAACCGAGTGGGATAAGAAAGTTTTTCGACCTTGTTGCAGGACAAAAGGATATTTTGTCTTTGGGAGTGGGCGAACCTGACTTTATTACCCCGTGGGAAGTTAGAAATGCAGGCATTTCAACAATAAAAAAGGGATATACGCAGTATACGTCTAATAAAGGCATGCCTGAACTTCGGGAAGAAATTTCTTCCTATCTTAAATCACGCTTTAACGTCGATTTTTCTGCTGACAATACTATAATTACCGTAGGCGCATCTGAAGCTATTGACATATGCCTACGTGCCGTTACCGACCCTGGTGATGAAGTGTTAATTCCCGACCCAAGTTACGTTTCTTACGCACCTTGCGTGGAGCTTTGTGGAGGCGTGCCGGTTTCCGTTCCGTGCAAGCTTGAAAATGGCTTTAAATTAACCCCCGATATGCTACGTTCTGTCATCACAGCAAAGACCAAGGCTATTATTTTCCCATACCCAAACAACCCTACTGGTGGCATTATGGAAAGGGAATATATAGAAGCGATCATTCCCGTTTTAGTGGAAAACGATATTTTGGTTATTTCTGACGAAATTTACGCAGAGCTTTGTTATGACGGCAAGTTTACGTCCATTGCCTCTTTTGAGGAGATGAAAGACAGGGTGGTTTTAATAAACGGCTTTTCAAAAAGTTTTGCAATGACAGGCTGGCGTGTAGGGTTTGTTTGTGGGCCAACGTCGATTATTAATGCAATGCTAAAAATTCATCAATACGCGATTATTTGCGCACCTATATTTTCACAACACGCCGCATTGTTTGCGTTAAAGAGTGGCAAACTGGATGATTTTTCAACAGTAGAATATATGCGTTCCGAATACGACAAGCGCCGTCGTTTTATGTATGATAGTTTCACCAAAATGGGGCTTAACTGTTTTGAGCCAAAAGGCGCATTTTACATATTCCCAAGTGTTGAAAGTTTGGGCATGACGGGTGATGAATTTGCTGAAAAACTTTTAGAAGAAGAAAAGGTGGCAGTAGTTCCTGGTAGCGCGTTTGGTCAGTTTGGTAAATATTGTATACGCTGTTCATACGCATACTCGATGGAAAATTTAAAGTCTGCAGTAGAAAAAATTTCGAGATTTGTAAACAAATACAAAAAATAATAAAAGGACGCTAAAGCCGAGTCCCTACAAGGGATTCGGCAACTAAATAAATCCTAAACGCATTTGTGATATTCGTCTAACGACGAGTTACATTGCCTATCGGCAGTTATATTTGCCTAACGGCAAGTTGTGGATTTATTTAATATAACTGCGACTGCAAGTCGCAATATCACGCAAGACTTGTCTTGCATATAACTTTTAGCCACAAGGCTAAAAATAAAACTAAATTATCTTAAACTTTTGTGGATAAGAAAAGCCCACCATATTTCGCATTAAAGCGAAGTATAGTGGGCTAAACTTTTGTATTAAATTAAAAATCCCTTATAGGGTATCCATAACGCAATCCTTTTTATTTTTGAAAGTCATTATTTTATAGATATTGAAACAACCTTTGCAGAAATTTCACCCTCATAAGTCGGAACTTTTATAGTTTGCTTGTTGTAACAAACAAGTTGATTTCCTTCTGCCTTAAAGTAATCTGTTTCATCAAACAATTCTGATTTTTCGCAATGTGCTGTAAGACCGTGATTTTGGTATGGTTTGCTTTCATCATATTCACCAGTGTAGTACAGCACGTATTCTTCATAACCATCCTCATCAAACGCATTGATGATTAAATCTAAACCGTTTGCAGTCTCTTCATCTTCTAAATCAAGCATAGCAAACACACAGAACCAGTTGTCATATGAAGTCATAGACGTAGTAGGCAAATACCAAGTTGCTTTACCTGAATTCATCGCATCGTCGCTAGTAGAATAAGAATCACTTTCATACCAAGACCTCCAAAGCCCGATTGCACCCTTTTGGTTTAAAAGGTTAGAACCTTTAACACCGTTTTTTTCAAACTCGCCATCGGTAGGAGTTATTGCATACTTTGAAACTGAAACTTCGCCGTCATCTTCAATAATATCGCCAAGCATTATTTGCGTATTGCTACCCATTTTATAAAAAATCGCATTATTATAATATCCAGATTTTACCGTTTCAATTATTTTATTAACAGTTTTGGGAGCAAGATGCCCGTAAAGGTCTACCTTTAAGGTAACTTCCTCGGTTTCATTTTCTGTATAATTATAAACTTGTACGTTGACTTTTAAAGTGGTAATATCTTCCGCACATCCCATCATGCCAAAGCATGCAGTACACATAAGGAGCACGGCTATAAAATTTACAAAAATTTTTGTTAAACGTTTCATGTATTCCTCTCCATTCTTTTACATATATGCTATTATATTTTACAAGTTTTTTTTCAGATTGTCAATGCTTATTAAGGACTTAAAAAGGAAAGATAAATAAAAAGTTTTAAATTAGGTATTTTTTTCGATAAAATCCTCAAAACTATTACTGTTACGGATACAATTCATACGCAGCAGGAATGAGTCCGTAAATGACAAAAGCGGTATTACCTTTTGGTAATACCGCTAATTGTTTTTTAAGCTGTTTGATAAAAGAAATTATTCAGCAACAACGGTGCATCCAACTTCTTTGAATCTAGCGATGATTTTGTCAGCTTCTTCTTTGCTTGCGCTTTCTTTGATAACGCCTTTAGCTTCAACAAGTGCTTTTGCTTCGCCAAGACCTAAAGAGGTGAATTCACGAACTGCTTTGATAACGTCAATTTTCTTGTCGCCGATTTCTTTAATAGAAACCTTGAATTCAGTTTTTTCTTCAGCAGCGGGAGCAGCAGCAGCCGCAGCGGGAGCAGCAGCAACTGCAACAGGTGCAGCAGCGCTTACGCCAAATTCTTCTTCCAAAGCCTTAACGAGTTCGTTAAGTTCTAATACCGTCATACCTTTTACTTCTTCAATCATCTTCTGAATGTCTGCCATTTTTCTATCCTCCATTTGATAACTTTTAATTTTAATTTTTTATTTTTTTGTTTTTTTGTTTGCCAAACTTTGTTTGGACTTATTTGCAATTACGCTTTCTTTTCTGCAATTGCATTAAGCGCAACTACGAGGCCTCTCGGCATTGCCGAAAGTACACCGACGAAGTTTGAAATAGGTGCTTGCAATGAGCCGAGCATCTTTGCAATAAGCTCTTCCTTGCTGGGCATTGCTGCGAGTGCTTTTACGCCTTCTACGTCAACCTTTCCACCTTCAACGTACGCGCTCTTTACTGTGATTTTGTCTTGATATTTTTTAGCGGCGTCAACGATTACTTTTGCTGCTGCGGTTTCATCTTCACCGAATGCAACTGAAGTCGGTCCGTTAAGGTCGTCGTCAAAATCAGTAATTCCTAAATCGTGAAGAGCGTATCTAACTAGCGTGTTCTTGTAGACTTTGTACTCAACGTTATTCTTTCTGAATTCACGACGGAGCTCTGTGTCTTCTGCAACGGTTAACCCGCTGAACTTTACGAACACAACCGATTTAGCGTTTTGAATTTTTTCTTTAATTACTTGTGCTAATTCAAGTCTTGCTTCTTTACTTGCTGACATTTGTCTTTACCTCCTTGATTTAATGAAAAAGCCCTTGCACTCCGAAAACGGAACGCAAGGGCATAATTACACTATAAAAGTAATTACACTTAAATCCTATTGGTTTCCGCCTCGGTTGGTCCGTCTTTTGACGAGTTAAACACCTACTGTCTTGGGCTATTTAGCTTTACTTAACGATTATAACACTAAAAATTTATAATGTCAATTAAATTTTAGCGTTAATTTTTACGCCAGGTCCCATAGTGCTTGCAAGTGCAACGCTCTTAACGTATTGACCTTTAGCGGCTGCAGGTTTTGCTTTAACAATTGCTTCCATAAGTGCATCGTAGTTTTCTTTGAGTTTGTCTTTACCAAAACTCTTCTTTCCGATTGCACAGTGAATAATTGCATTTTTGTCAAGTCTGTACTCAACTTTACCTGCTTTGGTATCCTTGATTGCCTTAGCAACGTCCATAGTAACCGTGCCAGACTTAGGGTTAGGCATTAATCCTTTAGGACCTAAAACCTTACCGATACGACCAACTAAACCCATCATGTCGGGAGTAGTAATGATTACGTCGTAATCAAACCAGTTTTCGCTTTGGATTTTTTGAATCATTTCTTCAGCACCAACAAAGTCTGCGCCTGCTTCCTTTGCTTGGTCTGCCTTTTCACCCTTTGCAAGAACTAAAACTTTAACTTCTTTACCAGTTCCGTTGGGAAGTACGAGTACGCCACGAACTTGTTGGTCAGCTTGTTTAGGGTCAACGCCTAAACGAACGTGAAGTTCAACAGTTTCATCAAATTTTGCCTTAGCGGTATCAATAACCAAATTTATTGCTTCATCCACTTCGTAAAGTTTGGTGGATTCGATAGCTTTTGCGCTATCAATATATTTTTTTCCGTGTTTCATTTAATTTTACCTCCTGTGGTACGTTCGGGTATAAAACCCTCCCACTTTTTATGTTCTTAGTCTACTACTTCAATGCCCATGCTTCTTGCAGTACCTGCAATCATGCTCATTGCGCTCTCTAGGCTATTAGCGTTAAGGTCGGGCATTTTGAGTTTTGCGATTTCTTCAACCTGCGCCTTGGTAATTTTAGCAACCTTATTCTTGTTAGGTGCTGCGCTTGCGCTTTCAATACCACACGCTTTCTTGATAAGAACGGGTGCCGGCGGGGTTTTTAAGATAAACGTAAAAGAACGGTCTTGATAAATGGTCATAACGACCGGAATGATAAGACCTGCTTGGTCCTGTGTCTTAGCGTTAAATTCTTTGGTAAATCCCGGAATGTTGATACCGTGAGGACCTAACGTTGAACCTACGGGCGGACCGGGTGTTGCCTTGCCTGCGGGCAATTGCAATTTAACGATAGCCGTAACTTTCTTTGCCATAATTGTTTCCTCCATTTGGTGGTAATATCGTTGTGCCAGTGTAAAAAATTTAACACAACTCCCACTCTATAATCCACGGATTTTCTCCGCTGTTATATTCTTTATATTATATAATGTTTATCGATTACTCTGCTGTCTCAGCAACGTTTACTTTCTTAACTTGAACAAAATCAAGTTCAACGTCCGTCTTTCTGCCGAACATTTCAACGTTGACTTTAACCTTTTGGGTTGCCTCGTTAAGCTCAACGACCTTTCCGCTGAACGATTCAATCGGTCCTGAAACCACTTGAACGACGTCTCCAACGGCAAAATCGATTTCTAGCGCAACGTCTTCTAATCCCATTCTAGCAACTTCGGTCTCTGTTAGTGGCAACGGTCTACCCTGAGGGCCAACGAATCCCGTTACACCTCTAGTGTTAGTCACCAAATACCAAATATCGTTAGAATAAATCATCTTTAAGAAAACGTAACAAGGGAACTTCTTTCTCTCCACTAGTTTTTTCTTACCGTTAGCCTTTTCTTCCAAAGTTTCTTCGGTAGGAATCTTGATTTCGAAGATATTTTCCTGCAAGTTATTATTTTCGATTAATTTTTCGAGGCTGTCTTTCACCATCGCTTCATAGCCGGAATACGTATGAATGACGAACCATCTTCCTTGTTCAATAGCCATTTATAACACCTACTATTTAGAAATGAGTGTAACTAAAGCGAGTAACCCTTGGTCGAAAGCGGTAATTACTACCAAGAAAATAAGGACAACCGCAAGTACGATTCCCGTTTGCTTAACAACCTTTCCGAAAGTAGGCCAGCTGACCTTCTTAAGTTCGGAAAAAACATCCTTCATTTTACCGCCCATTTTTTTGAAGAAATTAGGAGTTTTAACCTTTTTCTTCGCTTTTTTTACATCTTTTTGAGTTTTAGTTGATTCTGTTGAAACAAAATCAGCCGTAGCGTTCTTTTTTTCTTTCATTTACGCCTGCCCCTTAATTTATTAACGTGCATAACGAGTATGCGTTTTGCGAAAAATTATTTCGCTTCCTTATGAGTGGTATGCTTTTTGCAGAATTTACAATACTTTTGCATTTCTAATCTTTCAGTATCGTTCTTCTTATTTTTAAAAGTATCATAGTTTCTCTGCTTGCATTCCGTACAAGCCAAAGTTATCTTAGCTCTTGCGCCTTTTGCTGCCATAATACACCTTCCGAACATCAAAAAATTACACCCCGTCACCGAGATGCTAATCAATTTTATCAAATATAATCGTTTATGTCAAGTTTTTTAAGCTGTTTTTTAAATATTTTAAGTGCAAAAAGCCCTTTTTTTTACTACTCTCCACATATTGCCGTAAAGTAAAAAACCCGACCACAATATGTTGTAATCGGGCTTAATTTTTTTGCCAAAATTTTATCTTTTTTCACGCGCTTTTTAATTATTTTATCGTATGTATTCCTCAATTTGCGTATAAAGCTCCCCTTTTTTAATAATTTCTCCTATTTTTTCTTGATTTAGTGTTATTATTGGACGCGCATCGTCGTAAACTACAATCTCGTTTACGTACGACGGGTCAAGCATGCTCATGAGCTTTTTTACTGTAACGCTTTTATGCACCGCTTGGCGTTTTACTTCCATGCCTCGCTTTAAGCTCTCTACAGCAACGTCTTGATATAGTTTAACGTAAACGTTATCTTTGTTTTTCATGACAGCACCAAAGAACACGAAAGTTGAGAAAAACAGCAAGGAAATATTTATGGTGTTAAACACGCTGATAATAAAGCCTAAAAACAAAAAAATAGAAAAAATTACGCCTATCGCTTTGCAAATTAAAAAAGATTTCTTTCGCCCGAAAGCCCTAGAAAGAGAGCAGGCTAGCACTCTTCCTCCGTCTAAAGGAAAAATGGGCAAAAAATTAATTACGGCTAATGAAAAATTGGCTTCAGCAACCACGTCGGTATAGGCGTAAACAATTGGAAAAATCCACCAAAGCGCAACAAAAAAAAGCGCGATTGCAAGGTTAGTAATAGGTCCTGCAAAAGCGATTTTCATTTGGTCTTTAACGTAAATATCGATTGCGTCTCCGCTGACTACAGCCCCAAAAGGCATAAGCGTGATTTTATTGAGCCTATACCCACAAGACGAGGCAACCAAGGAATGCCCTAATTCATGCGCCAAGGCAGAAACGGTGTAAATAATAAACACGAATATTCTGCCTGTCAGCGCATAATAAAACCCGAACGCAAAAAATAACGGGTGAACGGTTAAATTTATACCGCCCATACAACAGAGCCGTCAATTATCTGATAATCTGAAATAACTAAGCCCTCTTGGTCCATAAAGCACATCGTAGCGCCCGCGGTTACGTAGCCGACGGGAATGTTTTTGTATACCGTTTGGTCTAACCCCGCATAAGCGTAATCAATACCGGTAAGCACGGTCTTAAAGTTAGTACTGTGTGTAATTTCAATAGTGTATTTACCATCGTCGTTGAGGATTGCGTCGGTAACTGTGCCGTCACAAGGCGAATAAACGCTTCCGCTACCGGTAAAACTCATAATACCGTCTGCAACGCTAACTTGATTGTCGCCAACGGCAAGCACTGGGGTAAATTCATCATACATTCTCTCGTCTACCGTCTCGGTTTGCTCGGTGCCGAATACTCCGCGCAAAAATACGTTTATTCCGCTATCCGGATAAAGCGCGTTAGTTAAAAATATAGTCGCAACCAGAACGCCGATAATAGTAAGTTGCACGCCAATTATAGAAAATTTAAACTTGTTTTTGGGTTTAACGGGTTTTTGCTCATGCTCGCTTTCAAAAGTCTCTTGTTCTTGATAGCCTTTATTCAATTCGCTTTCGTAAAGTTGCTCGTTATTACCCTCTATATCCACTTCTTGTGGTAAGGTTTGCGCGTTAACCTTTTCGATTAATTTGTTTTTAACCGCCTCGTCGCTAAGTTTTTTCTTTCTTTTAAACTTTCTCTTTTTTATAGGTGATAAAGTGATATTACAAGTATTTACGGGTATTTCAAGCATAGACGCATATTGTAATTTTTCGTTCATAAAAATTCTCCTTTTTGCTCGTTCAATTATCTTTATGATAAAAAAGCAATGGTTATGACAAAAAAATATCCCGCTCGGACAATCCGAACAGGATATTTTGTAGAAATTAAAATAAAATTAACCGTTTATAAGTTTTTTCATCAAATCATAACCGAATTCAACGAACGCACCGGTTTTTTCCGCTTGTTCTTCGTCGTACGCATACGCACCGTTCCCCGCTTTAGATGAGCTTTTATAAATCATATACGGAATAGGGTCAGAGCAGTGAGTCATAATAGATACGGGCGTGGGGTGGTCGGGACAAACGAGAATATTAAATTCCTCGCCCATTTCCTTGAGCCCTTCAACTACCGTCTTTACTACCCCGTCAATCTGTTCGATTGAATAAATTTTGTTTTCAGTATCGCCGTGGTGTCCGCACTCGTCGGGCGCTTCCATATGCACGTAGACAAAATCTAAGCCCTCTTTTAAGGCGTCAAGACATGCTTTTGCCTTGCCTTTAAAATTCGTGTCGTAATTACCGGTTGCGCCCTCCACTTCGATAACGCGCATACCCGTAAGTTTGCCTATCCCCTTTAAGAGGTCAACGGCGGAAATTATACCGCCTTTTAAATTAAAGCGCTCTTCAAACGACTGCAAGCACGGCTTAGTGCCCTCTCCCCAAAACCAAAGCGAATTTGCAGGACGCTTGCCATTTTCTATCCTCTTTTTGTTGACAGGGTGGTCTTTTAAGAGTTCGTACGACCTTTTCATCATGTCTAGATATTTTTGCCCCTCTTCACTCTTGGGTAAATGCTCTTTAACCGGCTTACCTGTAATGTCGTGCGGGGGCGTTAAGTCACCAGCAATTTCGCCATTATCTATAACCAAACAATGCCTATAACTTATCCCTGAGTAAAGCTTAAACTTATCGTTGTTTAATTCTTTTGCAAGGTATTCGATTAATTTTCTAGCTTCCGTCGTGGAGATTTCCCCCGCGCTGTAATCAATCATGGTTTTATCAGAATAGTCGCACTCGTCCGACACGGTAACTAAATTAGCGCGCGCAGTAACGTCGGTATCTTTTAGTTCAATACCGATACTCGCCGCCTCCAAAGGCGAACGCCCAGTGTAGCACTCGTGCGGATTATATCCTAAAACCGAGAGGTTGGCGACGTCGCTACCCGGTTTCATACCGCATGGAACGGTACGACAAAGCCCCACTTCACTCAATTTTGAAAGGGCGTCAATAAAAGGCTTTTTTGCAAGCATTAAAGGTGTTTTTCCGTTTAGTGAGGGTTGACGGTAATCCGCCATTCCGTCCCCTAAAATTACTACGTATTTCATAAATCACTCCAGTCAATCGGCATTATGCCGTGTTTAATGAGATATTCGTTGGTTTTAACAAAATGTCCGCACCCGAAAAATCCGTTGTAAGCAGAAAGCGGGCTGGGGTGCGCGCATTCTAAAATCAAATGTTTATTTGCGTCTATAAGTGGTTTTTTACTTCGTGCATTTCCGCCCCAAAGCAAAAACACTACGTGCTCTTTATTATCGGAAATTTTCTTAATTATTCCGTCGGTAAAGCTTTCCCACCCCTTGCCTTTGTGCGAGTTGGCTTGATGGGCGCGTACGGTTAGAACGGTATTTAAAAGTAGTACGCCTTGTTTTGCCCAGCCGACGAGGTTTCCGCTTTTTCTAATAGGAATACCCGTTTCCGCATAAAGCTCTTTATACATATTTACTAGCGACGGCGGAACTTCTATTCCGTCCGGCACGGAAAAGGAAAGCCCCATTGCCTGCCCCTCGTTGTGATATGGGTCTTGCCCCAATAAAACGACCTTTACGTCGTTATAGGCAGTGTATTTCATACTATTGAAAATATCAAACATTGACGGGTAAACGGTATAATTGGAATATTCAGTTTTTAAAAACTCACGCAGATTGAGGTAACTCTTTGAAGAAAATTCTTCTTTTAGCACCTCGTCCCACTCTTTAGAAATTTTATACATTAAAAATCCTTTACTATTATTAATAAATATGATAACATATTTTAGACTAGAAAATCAATATATTTATATATAAAATATATTTATATATAATAAGATAAAGGTTTTATGGATATTTTTGAAGTAATCATGATTGCAATTGCGCTATCGATAGACGCATGCGCAATAACAATTGCAAACTGCACGACCTACAAAAAGAGTTTAACGTCCAAAAAAGAATTGCTGATGCCCGTTTGTTTCGGTATTTTTCAAGGCGTAATGCCCTTAATCGGCTTTTTTATAGGCTCGCTGTTTTTAGGTTTTATTTCTGGGTTCACTAAATTTTTGTCGGCAGGAATTTTCTTGTTTTTGTCCGTTAAAATAGTCGTAGATATTTTAAAAGACGACGATTGTAACGATGATAAAAAGTGCGTTAAGCCGTTTGGAATAAGTCTAGTAATAGTTCAAGCAATCGCAACAAGCATAGATGCGCTCGCCGTTGGCGTTACAATGATAGAATTAACCTTTTCAATTTTTATTGCGGTAACGGTTATTGCAGTTATAACTTTTATTTTAGTGTCGCTTGCACTCTTCTTTGGGAAAAGCTTAGGCAAACTTTTCGGTGCGTACGCCGAGTGGATAGGCGCAGGAATCCTTTTTATCCTCGCCGTAAAATCTTTTATAGAAGCATTTATTTAAAAAGCACGGAAAAGTCGCTCTTCCCGTAGGGAATTGCGACTTTTCCGTGCTATTTTATTCTTCGGTCTCTTTTAAGTTAATCTCATCTATAAGGTCGTTTAGCAAACAGTCAATTTGCTGTTTTACTTCAAAAATTCTTAACAGCAACTTTTCCTTATCTCTCTTTTTAAACTTAAGTTTTTCAATCTGTTCTTCTCTTTCCTTTATTACTTTTTCAATGTCTCCAATCTCATAATCTTTTGTGCGACGCCCCATATTAGTAAAATAAGGTTGTTTTTTGCCACATTTAATATCTAAAATCTCTTGTATTAAATCACCTTTTTTTAACGCGGTGGGTTTCTTAACTCCAATTTTTCTCCCCATACCTCTAAGCGTATATACTGAAAGACTATTTAATTCTTCTCTGTTCATTCGTTTTCTCCTAAATAAAAAAGTGCGCTCTATAGAGAACGCACCGAAAAAGTGCATTCTCTTGTTTGTCTTGTAATTTACCCATTAAAAGGGATAAATGAGAAGCACCTTTTACCTAGATGTTTCCCTTTATAATGGGTTATTAAATTACAAGACATCGTTAGTATATCAAATTTTGTAAAAAAATACAAGTGTTTTTATTTCTTTATGAAAAAAAGTGCACTCTATAAAGAGCGCACTTTTAAACTATAGATTGTTTATATTCTTTTTGCGATTGCTTTTAAGAATTCTCTTGAAGAAAGTTTTTTAGGCGTTACACCCTCTTTTTTAAATAAGCCAACTAAGTCGCCTGTCATTTCGCCTTGTTCAATAGTGGTTATAGTCGCCTTTTCCAAGCGGTCTGCAAAATCCATTAAGTCAGGGAGATTATCCATTTCCCCACGCTTTCTAAGCGCTCCGCTCCAAGCAAATATCGTTGCAACGGGGTTGGTTGAAGTCTCTTCGCCTTTAATATATTTATAATAGTGTCTTGTAACCGTGCCGTGTGCCGCTTCGTATTCGTATACTCCGTCAGGGGATACTAAAACGCTAGTCATCATTGCTAAACTGCCGTAAGCGGTAGCCACCATATCGCTCATCACGTCTCCGTCATAGTTTTTGCACGCCCAAACTATTCCACCCTCACTACGCACTATCCTTGCAACGACGTCGTCGATTAAAGTATACATATACTCAATGTTTGCATTTTCAAATTTATCTTTATATTCGTTTTCGTAAATTCTTGCAAAAATTTCCTTAAACTTTCCGTCGTAAACCTTGCTTATAGTATCTTTTGTTGAAAACCATAACGGTAATTTCATATCTAACGCATAATTAAAGCATGCCCTTGCAAAGCTTTCAATAGATTTATCGGTATTGTGCATTGCTAAAACTATTCCGTCCGAATCAAAATCAAATACGGTTTTTTGTGTTTTATTGCCCTCTCTATCAGTAAACACAAGTTCTGCCTTGCCTTTACCAGCCGTACCGTCAACAGCTTTATATATATCTCCGTATGCGTGGCGGGCGATAACTATAGGTTTTTTCCAAGTGGGAATGTACGGTGTAATTCCGTCCACCAATATAGGCGCGCGGAAAACCGTTCCATCAAGCATTGCTCTTATTGTTCCATTAGGACTCTTATACATGCTCTTTAAGTTATACTCGGTAACTCTCTGCGCGTTGGGCGTGATGGTCGCGCACTTTACGGCTACGCCGTATTTTTTGTTAGCAATTGCGCTCTCTACCGTCACTTTGTCGTCGGTTAAATCTCTGTTTACTAGCCCTAAGTCGTAATATTCTGTCTTTAATTCCACAAACGGTTTAATGAGAATTTCTTTTATCCAGTCCCATAAAACCCTTGTCATCTCGTCGCCGTCCATTTCTACAAGTGGCGTAATCATTTTTATTTTATCCATAATGCGTCTCCAAACTTTTATCTCGTTTATTCTAACATATAAGCAAAATTTTTACAAGTGTTTTGCGCTCTTCCCTCCACTAAATGAAAGAATAGTTGTTGAGTAACTCTTAATCTCGGTAGATTTTTTTAAATGTTTTATTTTTGCCACCTCTAGTAGCTCGTTTAACATACTCGAAAACTCTTTTAGCGTGTTGCAAAATAAATAATACGAAAGCGAGCCGGGAACGGAATTAATTTCATTTAAATATACCTTTCCCCCGACCACAAAATAGTCTATCCTTATTACGCCCGTAAACGCAAGCGCATCGTATATTTTTTTTGTAATCGTTTTTATTCTATCTGAAATTTTTTTATCAATGTCTGCGGGGAAAACCCTCGTTCCACTCTCATATTTATCGTCGAACGATAAAACTTTGCCCTTGCCAATCGGTCGCTCACATTCAGAAACACAAATTTCATCGTCCGCTTTTTTAAAAACAGCACAATTTATTTCTGTAAAATCTTCTAAGCACGGCTCTATTATAACCGCCTCTCCAAATCTTAAAGCATACTCTACAGCGCGCTCCAACTCGTCTAACGTTTCCGCTCTATTTACGCCGATACTCGACCCTAATCGGTTAGGCTTAACTAATAACGGAAACTCTAAGTCTTTTATTTTTTCGCTAATTTCCATTGCTGATTTGACCGTCACCGATGGGAGAACGCTTATTTTAAGTGCTTTTGCAATAACTTTGGTAAAAGCCTTGTCAATTGCCACTGAAGAGGACAACATATCGGGTGAGGCAAGTGGAATATTGCACATGTTGAGTAATCCCGCTAAACTTCCGTCCTCTCCTCGTTCACCGTGCATACAGTTTATCGCAAGTGCCACTTCCGTAACTTTATGTAATCTTTTGCCTTTTATTTGATAAAGCCTATTTTCACCCGCGATAAGCGAAACTTTTTTGAGAGCTTTATAATCTAACTTCTTATAATTATCTAAATCGCAGAGCTCTCTTCCCGTAAACCATTCGCCCGATTTTGATACGTAAACGGGCAATGCTTCGTATCTAGTTTTATCTATGGAATTTAAGGTCATCACCCCAGTTATGATGGACACGTCGTGTTCTACGCTTTGCCCACCGAAAAATACTAAAACAACTTTCATTAAAAAAACACCTCCGCATATTTTTCCGCTTTGGTGTTTTATTTATTTATCTTTATTTTGTGTTCAATAACTATTAACAACCCTAGTTGTAATTATCGGGAAGGTCGTTTTCAAACAATACCACGTCGCCCTCTTTCATAATCTCATTAAGAAGCGCGTTGCCTTTGTTGAGATTTTTAGCAAACTTAATATTTTCCTTACTCATTCCGCCCTCAAGCAAGCCGTTTATAATCATTTCTGCATTGTGATGCCCTATAACTATTACCAAATCGGCGTGACTTGCTAGGCGTTTTCCGAATTTGAGATTTGCCACGTTTTCCATTTTGCCCATTTCCACAAGCCCTGGCGTTAGCACAATCTTTCTTCCCTTAAAGGTGTCGAGAACTTCCATCGCTGCGTCTATTCCGTCCTCGTTTGAATTATAGCTGTCATCTATAATTACAATTTTTTTATTGTTAGGCAAAAGTTCTAATCTGTGCCCGACCGACTGTAATCTATTAATCCCCGTTGCTATTTCCTTTGGACTAAGCCCTATTTTATAAGCTACCGCAGACGCTAAGCATATATTTTTCACACTGTGCTTGCCTAATAACACGGTGGTACATTTTACACTCTTTCCGTCCAAAAAATTCAGCGTAAAGGTCATTCCTCTAGTATCAGTTTTAATATCGCTCGCGGTGACTAAATTATTTTCACCGCTTATTCCGGCAGAATATTTTTCACCGCTAAATCGCGCCATTAAATCTACTGCGTTTGGGTTGTCGGAGGAGAAAAAGCCCACACCGCCCTCTGCAAGATTTTCAAATAATTCATACTTAGTGTCTTTTGTGTTTTCAATTGAACCGAAAGTTTCTAAATGCTGATTGTTTACGCCTGTAAGCACGCCGAATTTGGGTTTTACCATTTGGGCAAGCTCTTTTATATCTCCTTTACTCCTAGCACCCATTTCCGCAATAAACACGTCGTGTGTGCTGTCAAGATTTTTTACCGTTAGTGCAATGCCAAGAGGCGTATTGTAATTTTCCGGAGTTGATAAGACTCTATATCTTTGAGACAAAATCGTCCTCAAAATTTCTTTAACACTTGTTTTGCCGTAACTTCCGGTTATTCCTATCTTAAGCACGCTAGATGCATTAAGTTTATTGACTGCTATCTTTAAATATCTTTTCCTCAGCATTCTTTCGAGCGGTTCGTTTATGCCGTAAGATATGAAAAGAATATACGGCAACAAAATAGGCATACCGCAAAGAAATGCATAGCGCAGTTGCGCAAATATCTCGCTCTTAAGAATAAACGCCAACAAGTTTAGTAGTGTAACGATTATAAAGGTTGCTAGAACTAAAACTATCCAATACGTTATTAAAAGCCTTACGATTCGCTTTGTTATTCTGAGCGGTACTTTTGCATTAACACTGCTTTCTGTATTGATATATAAAATGGCAAAGAGTAAGTATGAAACAAACCCTATGTACGAGCCGACCGTCTTTCCGTCGTCGCCAAAAAGCCTAGCCATAAGCGGAGCAAAGCACATATTAAGCACGCAGAAAAATAAAAACGCCAACAAGCACAAAAGCATTAGTCTTGATAGATACGGGGTTTGTTTGTTTGAAAGCCACTTAAAATATCGTCTGCCCTTATACCCGCATTGCTGAAGTACCAATATGAACTTCATGGACGCAAAAAAAAGTAGCGTCGCGTTGAGTACACTTAAGCAAAGATAGACCAATATTTGCTCGCCAGTAAAAAGAGCCGAGAATTTTTCCACGTTTAACGGATACATTACCTTTTCGAGAGCAAAAACTCTCTTACCTCCACGTTAAATTTACAAGGTTTATCAATAAAGCAAAAATGCCCTGCCCCCTCGTAAACGGACAGTTCGCTACCCTTTATGCCTTTATGCAGGCGTTTTGCCATATATAACGGAGTTTCCTTGTCGTCTTTACCAAAAATTATAAGCGTTTCGTTCTCTATATCTTGTAAACACTGGTCAAGGTGCTCGTTAATTATTTTCTTAAAGCTCTCTTTCATTACGGGAGATAGCGAAATATAATCTTTAGAATAAAAATTTTTTAACTTTTCCCGCTCGATAAATAGTTTAAGCGTGTTAAAAAGCGCTCTTTTACACGCTTTTTTTAAGGTGGTCTTTGGTTTTAATCCAGCACAGCCCGTCAAAATTAAGCGGTCGCAAAACCCTTTGTTTTTTGCGCTAGCCTTTAATGCTATTCTGCCCCCGAAAGAATGAGCGACCACGTGCGGAGCGACTAATCCGTTCTTATATTTATATTCTTCCACCTCGCTTATATAATCGTCGAGCGAGTATGCGTGTTCCATTTTAGCGTTTTCGCCAAAACCTTTTAAGTCGGGTGCAAAAACTTCAAAATCGCGCTCAAAAAACCGCGTTTGATAATTAAAACTCTTTCCACTCGAAAGATAACCGTGTAAAAAAAGTATCTGCCTTTTTTCTTTGGTTAAAGACTTGTTAAATCCAGTGCTTATACTAAATCTCCTTTACCATCACCAAAGCGTTTTCACCGTCGAAATAGTATTTCTTTCGTACGGAAATAGGCTTAAACCCAAAATATTCATAAAGACTAACGGCTGGCAAATTGCCCTCTCTAACCTCTAAAAAAACCTTTTCTTTTTTAAGAGCTTTTAATTTTTGTATTGCGTATTTAATAAGTGTTTTTGCTACGCCTTTTCTTAAAAACTCTTTTTTGGTCACAACGCCCTCTATGTCCGCATCAGTATCGCCAACGGTGATACTCACCACACCCATAATCTCGCCGTCTTGTTTCGCACCAAAACATAAAAACCTGCCCTCTTTAAACGCAGAACGGAGCATGTTTTCGTTCCACCCGTCGGAAAAGTTATTTGCATAAAGCTTTAAAATATCAGAAATATCGTCAATAAGAAGTTCTACTATTTTCATCTGCCCTCTTCCGCCTGACTTTTTCTTACGTACAGCGGAGAAAGCGAATCTAAGTCCATACTTACTAGCGACTTTTTCCCCTCGATTGCTTTTTCCAATCCATCGGCAACCGAAACGACTTTTACATCTAAATTTTCTACCGGTGCACTCGCAACTATCGTATCGTACTCTTTAACAAGTTCTTCTACTCTATCTCTCATTAAATACGACGGCTCGAAATCAACTTTTTTATTATTGTATCCACAAACGTAAAATCCGTTATGTTTTGCGTCAATTAACGCCAAAACCTTTCCGTCAGTATTATATGCTAAGGTATCGAAAGAAGTTACCGAAAGACACGGCTTATTAAACGCAAAGCACATTGCTTTAACAGTCGCAACGCCAATTCTAATACCCGTAAACGAGCCCGCGCCCACGACTGCTACAAAAAAGTCAGCCTGCTTAAAGTCAAACTCACATTTTAAGGCTAGCTCTTCTACTCTCGGCATTAATTCAACCGAGTGATTTACCCCACACTCTTCGTCGTTGAACTTAAAAACTTGCCCGTCTTTACATATTAAAATTGTTAGATTTTTACCACTCGTATCAATTGCTAAATAATTCATATACGATTTTTCTCTCGTTTTCACTTATTTTATTTATAGTAACTTTTTTATAAGTTTCAGGCAAAACGTCCATAATATTTTCCGCCCACTCGATTAAGCAGATATTGTCGCCGTTAAAATAATCAGTTAGCCCTAACCTTTCCGCATCTTCTCCGCACGATAGGCG
Organism: Christensenellaceae bacterium; assembly: GCA_045579345.1. GTDB lineage: Bacteria > Bacillota > Clostridia > Christensenellales > Borkfalkiaceae > UBA1259. The sequence continues at coordinate 19,584 of JAZNMA010000076.1, forward strand.
ATAGCAATCGTAGTGATAAATAAAGTCGCCGTAAATATTAAGATAAGCGTATGTTGGGCTAGTCACTCCGTCAAGATTAAAATATCTTGCAACGCCTTTAGTAAATGCCGTCTTTCCCGCGCCTAAATCGCCGGATAAAACTACCACGTCGCCTTTTTTTAAGGTTTTTGCGAACTCAAATGCAATTTCTTCTGTTTGTTTTGCGCTTTTAGAAATTATTTCCATAATTTTATTATACCACTTTTTTACATTTTGTGTAACAATTTCGATATATGTTTATAAGTAAAAAACGTTACACAGCCAACAAATATACATCTTAAAAGGTTAAAAGGTATGACCGCAAACGAAATATAGTACAAATAAAAGTTCTCAGCAGTAATTCCTGGTATTATTGAACAAGCACCAACGAGCATATCCATATTCATTCCCCCAATGGTAATGTAATATGGAATTATTAAAAACCTGTTGCTTATAATCGAGGTAATGATGCTAGCAATACCGCCTAAAATTATACCGATTATAGCGGATTTTTTACATTTGTTGTGTTTATAAATAAGACTAGAAACAAGCACGAACACAACCCCGTTTATAAGGTCGGATAGTTCGCCTGCCCCCATGCTCTCCGCTCCATCCATTAAAAGTTTTAAAAATATTTTTATTACTAACACTATTAGCCCCGATACCGGTCCCAACGCAAACCCACAAATCAATGCGGGAAAATCGGATATATTAAGTTTTAAGAATGCTGGAAATAAAAAAGGTAATGGAATATTTACGAATAAATATAAAACGCATGAAAGCGCTGTAAAAATCCCGATTTTAGCCACTGACTTTGCCGAAAAAAACGGCTCTTTTTCTTTAGTTTTATTTTCCATAATAAAAAAGCCCCTGAAAATTATTTTCGGGGCGTGAAAAAGCGTGAATATATCGGGAAAAAAAATAATCCCCTAAAATTCTTTTCCCATCCGGACTATACCGTCGGTTTCGGAAATTAACCGAATCAGCCTTTCGGCTCGCAGACTTTACTGCCGATGGGGAATTTCACCCCGCCCCAAAGAATTAAATATATTTTATTACTATTTATTAAATTTGTAAAGCGTTTTTTACTAACTAAACGGTAATAGAAAATTTTTCTTGCAACTGTTTGCTGACGATTAGCGGATTTTTTAAATAGACTCCGTCCACTTTTAAGGAAAGAAGCTCTGCAACTACATCCGCCCTTTCGGTATCGACACACACGAATAATTTTTTCTTACCCGAATAGGTTAATGCCGTTTTTGTGTATGAGGTGACGTCTTGTACTTGACAACCGCTTACGTACAACACCAAACGCTCAGCTTTTACCGACATAAGATGCGCAAGTGCTTTTTTCAATTTTTCTAAGTCGTCGTTTGATTTAATCACTAATCCCAAACGATTTTTAGTAATCCTAGACAATCTATTTAACTGCGTCTTTGTTTTGGAAGGATTTTTAAGAAACAATGAGAGGTCGGGAACGGTCAGCATAATACTCTTAAACCCGCTCTTAACGGCTTGTTTAACGTCCGCTAAGCGGGCGTAATAAGAACTCTCTCCTCTAGGGAAATCTAAAATTGCCGTAAACTTTAAGGGTGTGTCTTTAACTTTTTTTTGCGCGCACTTTAACCCTGAAAAAAAGTACGGTGTCACCGCGTACTCGCCTACTCCCGTTTTAAGCAAGCTAGAAAAACCGTCGGTCTCCGAAAAGTTTTCCTGCGCCTCTTCGTTAAAGCACCCCGTCTTTGCCATAAACCCTTTTATTTGATAATCGTAAAACTCATTCTTTAGTCCACTTTCTGTCTTGCCCAACGCTCTTGCTAAATCAAAACGCGGGTCTGTTTGCGGTTTTACTTCAATACTTTCTTGTACCTCGTTTATACTTTCTTGCTCTTCTTCCGTCTGTACGTTTTCTATCTTTTCTTGATTTTCCAACATAATACTCCTCAAAAATTTTTATATGTACTTTAGAAAAATATATATTATGTCGTAAACGATAAAAAATCTTAATTTTTAACAAATAATTTCAGCAATCGGTAAGTTTTTTTTGCTAAATTTTTAGCGAGGTGTAAAAATGAACTTTCCGTTATCCTTTTTTATAGGTTTTATTAGTACGGCAGGGCTTTTCATAGTTTGTTATATCCTAGTTATCGGAGTAAACACCCTTTTAATTGCAATCAAAAAGCTTTTACCAAAAAAAGAAATACCTCTTCCCGCCGAAGCGGAAAAGCCTGTCCCCAAAAAACCGAAAACCATTAAAAGCATTGAAATAGACCCAGCTTTTGTAGATAAAATCTACGTCAAAAAAACCTCTTAAAAGTCGTTTATTTATATTGTACGATATTCTCGTCGTTGCCCCATAGACTTTCTAAATGATAGAACACTCTAGTTTCATCATTAAATATATGAACGATGACGTCGCCGTAATCAAGCACTGCCCAGCGTCCTTCTCTTACACCTTCACGGCGAGCGGGTGCAATGCCGAGTTTATCCATCTCTTCTTCAACGTGGTCGATAAGCGCGCGGGTATGCGTCATCGAACGCCCGCCCGCCACGACGTAATAATCAGCCACCTCTGTCTTTCCTCTAACGTCAATAGAAATGACGTCTTCCGCCTTGCGGTCAACCAACGTTTTGCAAATTTGTTCAGTAAAAGTTTTTGAATCCATATTGTCCTTCCTTATTTATCTTGTGTTTTTAACTCTTTTTCATTTATATAATATTTGTACGCGTTTAGCGTTTCATAATATATTTCTTGTCGTTTGTTTTTAAGATGTAAAAATTCTTCTCTTAAGCATTCTTTAAAACAAAACTCAAAATCATCTTGTAAATATAAGCTTCTTAAATATTCAACGCCATCATAATGTCTTCCCTCTTCAACCATGTCTGCAACGAAAATAAGTTTTCCTAGTAAACTCATATTCGGCTTGCCAGAAGTATGGTAGCGGATTGCGTCCAAAATCTCCTCATCTTTAATGCCTAGCTCTTTTTCGGCAACGAAAGCACCTAAAAAAGAATGTATAACCGGTTGAGGAACACTCTCTAGCAAGCTAAATCCTTCTACCGAAGTGTAATCGAGGTATTTTGCTACGTCGTGCAAGGTCGCGCTTAGAAAGACTTTTTGCTCGTCGAGCCCCAATTCTTTGGCTTTAGCTAGAGCTGTAATTACAACGTCTGCCGTGTGTTTAAGCCGTTTTTCCGGCAAAGTTCTTTTTACAAACTCGACCGCTTTATCCCCACTGTAAAGATTATTTTTTTTAATATATTCTGCAACTGCTGGTGGCGTTAGATTATCGAGTGCGATGCCAAACTGTGAATATATTCGAATTTTTGTGGACGAAGAATCTTGACCAGTAAACTTCAGTCTAATAAATTCTTTCCCAAAATGCTCTTTAAAATACCGCATTTCCGAAGAAAAATCAGTAAACACGCCTTTTCTACCAAAAACAGCCAAATTGCACACGGCTAAAATTCGCTTTGGATACTTCCAAGTTTTAAAATTAGTGAGCATGTCTCCACCGACTATAAAAAACAACTCGCAAGGGTTTTGCTTGTAAAAATGCTCGACCGTTAAATAGGTATAGCTCTTTCCCTCTTTTTTAATTTCATAGTCGCTAATCTCTATTTTTTCCTCGCCCTTAAAAGATAAATTTAGCATATTTAGTCTATGCGTTGGAGAAATAGGCGCTTTATTTTTGTGTGGCGGAAAAAAGGTTGGCATAATTATGAGTTTATCCAACTTTAATTCTTCTATTGCTGATTTTGCCACGGCGACGTGCTCTAAATGAACGGGGTTAAACGTACCGCCGAATATACCGATTCTCTCCATATTTTTATTATCGCACATTTTAAAAATAAAATCAATAAAATTTTTCCTTTTCGATTGCCAAACTGTATTTTTATTATTTTTGAATAAATTAATAAACGTAGGCAATAATTAAAAAAAAGGTAAAACTATGAAAACTATAACGGCAACAATTTTAGACGCGGTGTTCACTGCTATTTTAGCTTTCTTTTTATGTATTGTGCTATTGGGATATTTATTACGACCACCTGCATCAATAATTTTTTCTATAATATTGTCTTTAATATTTACCGCACTGTTCGTTAAATATTCTTTGAGCAAAAACAAGAAAGTTAGGCTAAGCAAAGCGGATAAAAAAGCCAAGGAAATTATGGTTTCTCAGCTAAAATTATATACCGCAACCGAGCAAAACGATTTTTTGGAAAAGGTTATTAAAGAATCTAAAAACGCGGTTGAACGCAAAAAAGGCGGGCTTTTTGTCAAAAATAAAGACTGCGCAGTTTTTTGTTTTTACAGTTATGACGGCATAAGAAAAACTGACATAGTTAAAGTTTTTAATTCGATAAATAAAACCCAAACGGCGTTCGTCTTATCGGACACATTCCCTCCCGACGTCAAAGATTTTGCCGAACGATTTGACGGAAGAATTATCACGGTAGACGACCAAGAGTTGTTCTCTTACTTAAACGAAAAAAATCTCCTTCCTAAATCCAAACATCTATTTAAAGAAAGAAAAAAATACGACTTTTCCCTCTTTAAAAATCTTTTAAAAAAGAAAAAAGCCAAAAACTTTTTGATTTTCGGCTTAGTTTTTTTGCTAACGAGTTATTTCGTGCCTATAAAAACCTATTATATAATTTGCGGAACGTTGTTTTTGATTTTTTCACTCATTCTTCACCTTTATGGTAAAGAGGATAACACCGAAAAAAATTAAGCGGTTAAATTTAACCGCTTTTTTTCTAAAATTCTATGTGTTCTACCTTAGGATTGTGGCTCTTTCTATAAAAAACTAGCTTTCTTCCTGTAGCACAAACAAATTCTGCGCCCAGCCTTTGTGCAATTTCAAAGCCCGCCTCTTTTGGCTCTAAGAAAGAGTTTTCTAAAACCGTAACTTTAATAAGCTCTCTCTTTTCAATAGCCAAATCCAAACTTTCTATTAAACTTTCATTTACGCCCAATTTGCCTACTTGTGTAACAGGCTCGATATTTGATGCGATTGAACGCAATTTACTTCTCTGTTTTGACGTTAACATATTTCTCTCCTAATCAACGAATTCAAATTCTTCGCCACCGATAATAATGGTTGATTTGTCGGTTGCGCCCATATTTTTTAGTTCTTTAATAATTCCTCTATCTCTTAAAACTTTATGCATATATGCAAGCGAGTTCATATCGTCCATAACGACGTTGCGCTTTAAAACTTCTATAAGCGAGCCCACGATTACGAACGTTTCCCCCTCTTTCATAATCTCATAAGAAAGTCTATCCGGTTTAACGTAATTAAATTCTTCAAACTCAAGCGGTTTAACCGGTGGCAACTTAGATAGCGTATCGTAAACGACCTTTTTAAGTTGGTCAAGCCCTGCGCCTGTAATAGCGGAAACTTCAACAATTTTATGTTTTTTACCGATTTTTTCTTTAAACGCTTTAAGATTTTCTTCCGCACCGAACATATCCGTCTTATTCGCAACGATTATTTGTTTTAATTTGGAAAGTTCTTTGCTGTAATTTTTAAGTTCAGCGTTGATTTTTAGATAATCGTCATAAGGGTCTCTTCCTTCTACCCCCGAAACGTCTACTACGTGCACGAGCATTCTAGTTCTTTCAATATGTCTTAAAAACTCAATACCTAAACCTGCGCCCTCGCTCGCCCCCTCGATTAAACCGGGAATATCCGCCACCACAAACTGATTGTCGTAATAATCAGCAACTCCGAGATTTGGTGAAAGAGTAGTAAAATGGTAGTTTGCTATCTTTGGACGCGCGCGCGTGATTTTGCTAAGTATGGTTGATTTCCCAACGTTAGGAAAGCCGACTAGCCCTACGTCCGCAATGGTTTTGAGCTCTAAGAGAACTTGTTTTGTCTCGGTCTTTTCACCCGTTTGAGAAAAATGCGGGGTGTGTCTTCTGGCATTAGTAAATTTGGCATTTCCTTTTCCACCGTCGCCACCTGTTAATACCACCTTTTTCTGTCCGTCGAAAAACATGTCGGCAATAATATTTCCCGTTTCTTTATCACGAATTACAGTTCCGAGCGGGACTTTAAGAACTAAGTCTTTTCCCGAACGACCAAAACAGTCTTTCGAACCGCCTTGTTCCCCGTTTTCCGCAACGTACTTGGTTTTATAATAATAGTCGGAAAGATTGCTTAAGTGCTTGTCCGCAACAAAAATAATATCTCCGCCTTTTCCACCGTCCCCGCCGTCTGGACCGCCACTCACCTTGCCTTTGTAATGTATAAAGGAGATGATGCCGTTTCCACCATCGCCCGCTTTTATTGTTATTAATGCTCTATCAATAAACATAACTCACCTTTTTTGTTTTTTACTGCAAATCTCATTAATGGGACAATTCTCGCAATCAGGCTTTTTTGCCTTGCAAAAACTTCTGCCCAAATATATTAAATAATGATGCGCTCTCGACCAATCATTTTCATCAAGAACGCTCATCAACTGCTTTTCCGTTTGAAGGACGTTTTTAGCGTTCGATAAGCCAATACGGTTACTCACCCTAAAAACGTGCGTGTCAACCGCGATAGCATTGCCTTTAAACGCCACGCTGTAAACGACGTTCGCCGTCTTTCTTCCAACCCCCGCTAGCGTACGCAAGTCCTCTAAACATGAGGGAACTTGTCCAGCAAACTTTTCTATAATATCTTTGCTTGCGCTTAATATATGCTCAGCCTTACTCCTATATAATCCACAAGAATATATGTATTTTTCTAATTGACTTTGAGAAAGCGTGCACATTTTTTGTGGCGTATTATAATTTTTGAAAAGCTTTTCGGTAATTTTATTCACGCGCTCGTCCGTGCACTGCGCAGAAAGAATCACCGCGACGAGTAGTTCGAAAGGCGTAGAAAAATTTAGTGCCGGCTTATCAGAAAAGATGCCCGACAATCTTTCAACGATAATTTTTGCCGTTTTCTTATCCATAATCATATAGATTTTACCACATCGCGCGGTGATTTTACAAGCGTTTTTTCTTAAAGTTTTTAAATGGTCTTTATCGTCCTCTTGCCACCTTTAAAGCTAGAAAGGAAAAAACCGGCAAAAGTACTTAAATTAAGATGAAAAACAGCGCGTTTTACCAAGTAAAAATCAGTTTTTTTTGTTTTTACGGAGAGTCCACAGCCTACGCCCGCCTCTTTGGGCGTATTTATGATTTCACCGTTTATACCCACCGATTTTAAAAAATTATAAAATTTTACCGTGTGTTCACGCGAACGAAAAGCCACTATTAAGTATTCCATAAAACCCTTCTCCTTTGCATAAAAGAAAAATTTTTCCTATACAATATAGTATTACCTTAATTAAAGTTTTGTTACGCTAAATAAAAGGAGAAAGATATGATATATTTTGACAACGCGGCAACGGGTGGATTTAAACCGCATTCGGTAACCGAGTCCGCACAAACGGTAATGCGATATTTATGCGCTAATCCCGGTAGAAGCGGTCATCGTTTATCGGTGGCTGGAGCAGATTTGATTATGCGATGCAGAGAAGCACTAGGACAACTCTTTCTAGCTAACCCCGACAAGATCATCTTCACAAAAAACTGCACCGAAGCATTAAATATTGCAATCTTCGGCAGTTTGAAAGTCGGCGGTCACGTAATAACCACGACTTTTGAACACAACTCGGTGCTCCGTCCACTGTTCGCTTTGAAAAATAAAGGTCTTATTGAATTAGACGTTGTTTCTCCTTCAGAAAACCTTACACTATTTGACGCTATTAAAAACAAAATCCAGTCTAACACTTACTTAATAGTAATGACGGCAGTTTCAAACGTGACAGGGCTTAACCTTCCCATTGCCAGCCTTTCTTCGCTTTGCAAAAATCAGGGCATCAAACTTCTTATCGACGGTGCACAAGGCGGTGGACATATCCCATTATCGCTTAGTAACAGCGGAATTTCCATGCTTGCCCTCGCTGGACATAAAGGTCTTTACGGTATAATGGGTAGTGGCGTGCTTATTCTAGACGACGACACCGACCTTTCCCCCTTAATTTACGGAGGAACGGGCACGGAGTCTTTTAACTTAAACCAACCCACAACCTACCCCGAACGCTTAGAAGCCGGCACCCTTAATCTCCCCGCAATATCTGCGCTAGGGGAGGGCGTTAAGTTCGTGTCTGAGAATATGAAAAATTTTAGCGATAATCTAATTTTTCAGACCAAACAAATAATCAGCGGACTATCAGAAATTAAAAACGCGACTTGTTATTCTAAACCAAACAGTTCGGGAATAGTCGCGTTTTCACTAAGCAACCTACCCAGCACGGAAGTTGCAGATATTTTAAATAGCGATTACGACGTCGCCGTTCGAGGCGGGTTGCACTGTGCACCGCTAACGCACTCATTCTTAAAAACGAGCTCGGACGGATTAGTGCGCGTTAGCCTTGCAGTACAAAACACTTCTAGAGAGATTTTATACTTCTTAAGCGCAATAAAAGAAATTGCCGAGCGCTAAATCTTTTTCAGTTCGTTGACAATCTTGTGCAAAATCTTGCGTTTTTTGTCGTCGAGTAAAGGCGCGAGCATAGCTGAAAAATTATCAATATCGTTATTGGAAAGTGTGCCTTGCATTTTGCCTTTTTTTGCTTCCTCATAAATGGCGGAAATCAGTTCGGTTTGACTTTTTCCGTCAAAGCGACTGGCAAGAGAGTTGACTAAATTAAATAAATTATTGTCTACTTTCCCCGAATCAACGTTTTTTTGCGTATACTCGTTGTGTTTTGCGTATTCGTTAAAATCTTGCATAGTTCACCCCTAAAGTTTTTTCAATTTCATTTTATGAATTTCATATACTATTATGTTAGCGGAGTGATTATGGAAATATTACAAAATTTATTGTCTTTTTTCTTAAACGAATATAACGGTGGAAAATTTAAGCCCATTTTCGACCTTTTAAAAAACAATTCTTTCGATATTAAAAAGGCTCTAGGCAATCTAAACTTAGAGGCCATTGCGCCATTAATACAAGAATTCATGAAAAATAATAATTCCCGCCAAACGCAAAGCGTCTGTCGGGATTATGGGCTTAATCCTATCGCAAAAATTGCCGATAAGGATATAGTGTATACTTTAAATCAATATTTTTATTCACCTTAATCTTTCTATCGCTACTTTAAGCACTTCTAATTTCTTAGCGGGTGTGCCGTTAGTTATTCCAACACCGTGAATACTAGTGGTTTTATCCGGCCAATATATTTTAGCGGTAGTCAGCTTTAGCGCACCACCCGACACGAGTTTATAGGTGGTCTGCATAATGCCTTTCCCATAAGTTTTAGCAACGCCGTTTTCATTTTCTTCTAGCACAACGTCTTTTATATCTTTAAGCACTTCCCCATAATGGACAAGCGCACCGATAAGACATTCTGATGCCGATGCCGTGTTCTGATTTGCTAAAATCGTCATCTTTTCCACGTGAGTAATGCAATTGTTTTTACTGGTTGTAAACGTTTCAGTTCCCGATTTTCCAATTGCGTAAGCAAACACGTTTTTCTTTTTGCCTCCGTTGTTTATAAAATACGAGCCAATTTTCGTTGCCGTATCCATATAACCACCGCCGTTATTCCTTAAATCGAGAATTAGTTTGCTCCTCCCACGGCTTTTCATAAATGAAAGCGCGCTTTCCATTTGCGCTGATGCATCACCCTCAAATCCGTCTAGTCTAATCAATGCCACGTCGTTATCGTCTATTATATACTCGGAGATATAATTTTCGGTAAATTCAAATTCTGTCCCAACAGGCTTGTTGTTGTCGTTAGCTATAAAAGAGTACTTAACTTGACTGTCAAAGTACGTTACGTAAGAAGCCACGTAAGGACGAGCTGTAACCTTCACTTGCCCGCTTTTTCCATCTCGAATATAATCTAAAATTATATTCTTGCCAGCTGGAGAGCTTTTCAAAAAATCAACAATATCGCTCGCCGTGTTAAAGTAAACTTTTTGGTCATCGTCTACTCTATTCCCGCTGACAATAATATCCCCTGCGCGCATGCCCGCATGGTCTGCCGGTGAGTTCCCAACTATGCCGTCCACTTGCGTGTCAGAATAATAAAACTCAACGCCTATTCCGCTATAATTTCCCGCTCCTTGACTTACCTTTGTTTCATATTCTTCTTTAGTGTAGTAGGCTGAATAATCATCTAAAAAAGCATTGACGAGCGCATCGCCCACTTCTTCAGAGGTAATTTCGCGCTCTTCTCCCGTTACAGGGTCGTAAATATAGCCGACCTTATCCATAAGCGAAATAATTTCGCTAGCAACTCTTACTTTCTTATCACGAAAAATATAATTTGAAAAATAACCGCCCGTAAACGCAAGCGCAAAAGACAGCACGATTATTATCCACGTCAAAGTTTTTTTGAAAATATTATTTTTTTTATTTTCTTCTTTTTCTTTTACCATATTTATTTTACCAATTTAGTCAAGAGGGTGATAAGTCGGAAGGTAACGGCGTCTGAAAACTTACGAATATTCAACCCGCTTTCCTTTTCAATCTTATCAAGCCTATATGTAAGAGTATTTCTGTGAAGATATAAATTCCTTGAAGTTTCACTGATGTTTAAGCTGTTTTCTAAAAACTCCTCTGCTGTGTTAGTCATTTCTTCATCGGAAAAAATGTCGCCCGCACCTGCTTCTAAAAGTGTTTCTAAATATTCTTTTAACTTATACTTGGGCAAATCTTCCAGCATCTTAACTAAAACGAACTCTTTATAGGTATGAATTTCGCCTTTTGAGTTTACCGCCGAACACATTCTTAAGGTCGTGAGCGCTTGAGAAAAAGATGCACTTAAATTTGAAACGCTTTTAACCGTTCCACCAATCGCAATTCGTACACTCGCTCCCGTTTCCTCATAAACAGACTGCTTAATAAATTCGGCATACTCGGTTGCTGATTGATATTCTTCATTGTCCTCACCAAAAAATTTAACGAACGCCAACTGGTCGTCTCCAATATCTAAAACGAAGTCTAACCCCTCCGCTCCGTACGATTCAAGCACACTTTTAACGTCATCTTTTCGCTCGCCCGTAATACTGATGACCATAACGAAAGCAGGGTGGTCTTTCATCTTAAACTTTCGCATATATCTAGAGATTTGAGTATGACTAGCTTCACCTGATAATATTGCCTTGCAAAACTCAGCTCTCGTTAACCCCGTTTCCCTAAAAAAGGAATTCTCTGCAAGCTCACCGATTAAAAAAGCATAATTGTTTTGAATTTCACCAAGCCCGTCAATCGCACCTATTAACGACTTGCTCTTGTATTTTATTAGAAATAAAGTCTTGTTGATTTCCTTCGCGCTTTTAATACCGGTAAAATCAGTAGGCACGCTTTCGCGCCCGTCGACATTACCCGCTAGAAATTTCCCATCCGATTGGTAAACGGATAAATCTATTCCCGTCTTTTCTCTAATAAAATTAATAAACCCCTTAATTTCTGTTTCCATAATCCACCATCTGTATAATAGTATACAAATTATAACCCTTTTTTAAATAAATTACAATTAAAAAATTAAACTTTTAAAACTTTTTTGTGCAAGTTGAACAAAAACTAATATTTTAAAATTAAAAACGGCTTTAATTTAAAGCCGTTTTCACTTCTCTATATAAAACTCTCTTTTATGCGTTTTTAATTGCATTCATAACTTCGCTAGCAGCCATCACGTTAGTTGAAAGAACTAAACAATTACCTTTTGCAAGTCCTTTTTCAACTAAAGAATCGTAAAACTCTTTAGCAGAACCGTCGTCTTTAACGTCTTGAACTAAACCTTGCATTGTGTCACTATCTTTGTAGAATTCAATCATATCGTCTGTTGCCTTAAACTCAAGAACGATAACAATGTTAAGTTTAAGCGCTTCTGTTAACTTAATGCTATCTTTATTTGAAAGAATGTGCATTTTAACAGCAACGTCACTTTCTTCTTTCATATTTTCAGCCGTCTCGTCGCTTTCAATTACGGCATAACCGATATTTTCTAATGCTTTTTCTACCTTTTTGTATGATGAACACGCCACCATTGTCAAAGACAATACCAATGTTAGTACTAAAACCAAAATTTTTGCCACTTTTTTCATAAATCTTCTCCTTTAATGTTTTTGGTTAAATTTATTATATCACAACTTTTTAATTTTGTCAAATTTTTAATTTTTTTCGTTCTTACTATTTATAATTTCTCCAATCGTCGTGTCTGTCTGTTCGGAATATGCGTGCCTAGTCTTATTTTTAATAAATTTCTCCACCACTTTAATCATTGGCTCATTTAAGGCAGAAATATCTATATTTAGCAGTTTTATAAACTCATTTATCTCTATTATTTGTACTTTTTTGCCCCGTTCGATTGTTTGCTTTACAAGTTCTAATTTTTTACAATATACTCCTTGCCCGTCTTCGGTTGGTATATCATACTTAACAAAAACATCGCACTTACTAGCTGACGGCACTACAAAGCCACCTGCGTTTTTTATCTTTTGTATAAGAACGAGTGTTTGATTGTAGTTTTCTCGCTCAAAATTTTCGCTTATACAAATTATCTTATCTTTTAACTCCGGCACAAAATTCTTCTCTTTAGCCGTTGAGTATCGACGGAATAAACGCAAAACATTATATTCGTCTTTATCTATTAGTTTAACACCTTTTTGCTTGCAGTTTTCTAGATAGCGCTTATAATTGTTTTTTCTAGCTACTATTTCTGCATAATCTTTAATGAGCCCATGACTTCTAGGCACGCTCAAAATTATTTGCTCTGCAGACATTTTATTTCTTTCACAAAGACTTTTAAATACTAGCATCGTTAAGTTTGCGTCAACGTCCGCAGAATGCACCTTTTCTTCAAGCTCTATCTCTAGTTCTTTGCACATGTTAACCAAAGAAGTGGCGTTATTAGTTTTCTTAAAGTCCTTGTAAATTTCTACTATATCGTAATACTCAAAGTCGGGAGTGTCAAAGCCGTAACGAATACAATCGTCCCCTATATGTACCGCGTCTCCACCAATGGTGTGCCCAACAACAATTGTGTCTTTGTCTGTCAATAACTTAAAAATTTTTGGATAGATTTGGCTAAAAAGAGGGCTGTTGTCATACACTTCCTTTTCAAAATTAAGCATATGATTTAAAACGTATGAGTCAAATTCCGTGTCCGGATTAATCAAAATATTTTCTCGCTCAAGCACAAAAAAAGACGAATCGGTCAATACGTACCCAAACTCACAAAGTTTACCCCCGTCCCTACAATTCGCACATTCAATATCAATAAATAAATATTTCATACTCTTCTCTTATAAGTTATGTTTGACCTATAAATATTGTAACACACTCTACTAATATTTTCAAGTATCAAAAATAACTTATTAACGAAAAACCTTTTTTTGTGGAGCTGGTGACGGGTAATTCCCCTATTAGGGGAAATGTCAACCTTTGGTTGACAAAAGGGTTGCCGTCTCCCGCAAGGGAATCAGAACCTGCCGCAGCACTTCGCAAACCGTTATCGGTTTGCAAAAAGAAAAAGGATACTTGGTTGTATCCTTTTTCTTTTTTGTGGAGCTGGTGACGGGATTCGAACCTGCGACCTGCTGATTACGAATTTAATATAAAACCCTTTTTAACTTAGGCAATATACTTTTCTATGCCTTTTTTTATTGCCCGAATAATTCTAATAACTTTTGTTTTATCTTTTTTTACTTTTATATTTTACACAATTTAAATTTAACAAAATCAAGTCGGTAAGTTTTTTTACCGACTTTTTACATTTTTCTATTATGCAGTTTAAACAAACTTGCATGTCAAAATAAACAAATTTTTAAAAAAACGGCATTTTTGCCCTTTTTTGCAACTCGCCAATGTGTATATAATATAGTGGGGTATTTTCGACATTTTTCCCCAAAAAACTTAATACATAAAAATTTTTATAAAAAGGAGGTACTAATATGTACAAAAACAACTTTTTTACAAAAGAAGAAAATGTCGATAGAGAAATAAAGGTCATACACTATGAGGACAACACGGTAACGCTTAAACGAAACATTAAAACATTTTCAAATAAGCGTTATAAATCAGCAACCCTTTCCCCTGGTAGAAAACCTACCTACAACTATCTATCATGCAAGAACTACTGTAGGCAATATAAATCCTGCTATGATAGATTACAGCATAGGCAATTTAATAATGAAAAATGTCTATTCATTACGCTAACAACAAAAGACATTTTAGATATTAAATTATTGCCTGATAAATTTTTGTTATTCGTTAAAAATATGAAAAACAACTATGGTCCAATAGAATACTTTAGAAGTATTGAATTTAATGAAAAGGACATGCGCTGTCATGTACACGTTATTTTGCAGTTTCAAAACAAACCACACAATTTATCTGAACAAACGTTAAACAAACATTGGAAATTAGGTAATTGTTTTATAAGCAACAAGAATTCTAATCCATTCTCTACATTTGACTCAGAATACTACGAAGTCTATGATGTTATCGGTGCAATACAATATATGTGTAAATATAAAAGTGCTAATATCCAAAAATGGACAAGCTATTTAGGAAAAGAATACGATACAAGATATACTTATTTTCCAAAAGGTTTTAGAATTTTTACATGCAGTCGTAATTTTGGTATACAAAAACAACCAAAATCAAAAACATATTTTATGTCAAGAACTCAAGCAAACAACTTTATAAAATATTGCGAAGACAAGTATTCTAAAACAAAAGTTTCAAAAAACTATGTCCGTAAACATTGTCACAGACACAAAACGGAAAAAGGTTTAAAAACATTTACCGATAAAGTTATGATAAGAGATATAAACAAAGATACTTTAAAAAATTTTATCGCATAACCCTTGATTATAATAATAACGGGAAATTGGAAAATTTTTCTATTTCATGTTAATGTGACGAAAAAAAGAAAAGCAGGAAGTTATTTCCTACTTTTCTTTTTTGTTTCCTATTAAATCCTAAACGCTTAAAAATCTATCAAATACGTTTGCTGCTTTTCTATCTTCTTCTTTCAAAAAATGAGTATAGATACCAAGCGTTATGTGTTCATCTGCATGGCCTGCTCTTTCAGATACAGCCTTAATCGGTATTCCAGCTAATAACTGCATAGTAATACTTGTATGTCTTAGCTTATGTGGAGATATGTGCTTTAATCCGTTCTTAAGTTCAAAGTTCTTTAACCAAGTACTAGGCGTACAAGGGTGTAAACACTCTCCGCTATCTTGCAAGAACAACCTATCTGCGTTATACCACAAATCCCCATGAATAATCTTTTGTTCTTCCCACCACACTTTATATTCTTTTAATATTTCTGTTAACTGTAAAGGCATAGCCAAACTTCTTTTAGAATTCTTTGTTTTAGGCTCTTTTGTTACTACGCCAAACTCTTTGAAATATAGCGTATTCCTTTGTATATTTAATATTCCGTTTTCTAAATCTATATCTTTCCATTCAAGTCCACAAACTTCTCCATTTCTTAATCCCAAAAAGATATACAACGCAAATATGGATTTTTTCCTTAAATCTTTTTCTTGTAAACACAATCTAACAAACTCTCTAGCCTCTTCTTCGTTATAAATTTCTTTTTTCTTGACTGTTCCCGATATACCGTTTGTATATTCGTTAGTAGCAAAGTTATGTTCAATTAACATATTCTTTCTAGCTGAATTTAAAATCATTACCAACGTTGTTTTTATTCCTCTATTAGTAGCACAAGAATACTTTACTTTCTCAGTAGTAATATAAAAATATTTATCCATAGGAACTTTAAAATAACTACATATCGCTTTTGCTGTTTCCATACTGATTTTACTACCAACTTTAGTAGCAATTCTCAAAGTTAATCTGTTAATCCCACAACTACCTGCTATTTCATAACACTTTGTTTTATCGCTAACTATTAACTCTTTAATAGATTGCTTAACAGTCACACAAGTTTTTTCATACGTTCTAGAGCAAATATAATCATAAAATCTTTGAACTAATATCGGACTAATATTTTTAAGTAGATAATTTCCAAACCATTCTTTTAATATCCTCAAATGATTCTTAGCAGAAGAATAACTACCGTATGCGTCTTCTTTAAGCCTAATTCTTTCTAGCCAATCATCTGCGAATTCGTTAAAGGTTAGGTTTGTTTCAGATACGAATATTCCGTTTGATTTCTTTTCACTTTCCTTTATAAACTCTATTTCAAACTCTTTTCTTTCTTTTTCGATTTCTTTAACTGATAAACCTTTAGGAACTTTCCAAGTTTTAGTATAAAGTTTATGTTGATTTGTATTAGGGTCTTTACCACTATACATAAATCTATAAGAAATTATCTCTCCACTTTTATTTAGTCTTGGATAGCACATCTTATTTTTATATTTACCCATAAAAAACTCCTCTTAGTTTACTACCATTTCATACTCAAAATTCAAATACTTTAATAAGTCATCATAGTTAACTAAAATCTTATTACCTGTCATAAAATGTTTTACTTTACTGTCTTTGCAAAGACTACGAATAAACCATTCGCTAATAGCCGTTTCTTTGTCTAACTCTTTAATTGCCTTAAAACATTGTTCTACCGTTTTCATTCTTGGAATTTCTAACATAATTCCCTCCTAAAATTATTTGATAATTATATATACACTTAGGAAACAACACCCTTAATAACTTTCATAAAATTTAACAAATTTTTTAATTTTTTTTATTTTATATCGATTTTTCCAAAAAGTACAACACGGGGCACAACTTTTTTACACAAAAAAAGAACCACGCTATTTTAACGCAGTTCTTTAACCTCTCGTAATTATTATTGCTCCACATAAAAAACTCAAGTTTTTACATTACAGATTATCCTTTTAAGCCCCTAAAGGCTCTATTGGGTTAAGTAATATTACTTATTATCTTAAGCTTTTTCTTAACTTCTAGATATACCCAGTAAACCCCAAAAGCAACATATTTATATGGTTTTTATTTCTCTTACTTTATGTGTTTCTACAATTTCAAACTTTATAGCATTGTCTAAAATCTCATTTATATCTGTAATAAACCCATTTTTAGTTAAACATTCTCCACTTAAAAATATTACCGTTGGTTTTTCTCTTTTTAGTATAATTTCTCCAAAAACTTTTTGAGAAGTAGTCCTATTTGTAAAATACTGAAAATCATCAATAATCATAACATCGCAATCTATTAAATTTCTACTGTACTCATTTTCTTTTTTATCTATAAGATTCTTCGCATATTCATTCAGATAATTTTGCGCTTGTTCACATATAACTTTTTTATCTTTGCAATATGTTTTTATTTCATTAAGCAATACCATCTTGTCCGAAAAAGCCTCTCCGAATAATACTACAACAGAAGAATTTTCTTTGTCGATAATATCTACAATAAGATTAAAATTATTAATAACCATAACCACCTCTAGTTAACAATTAATAGATTTATTTCTTTATAACGTATCTTTCTTCTCCAGCACAATCTGAAAGTTTTCTTACGCTTATGTTTAACTGTGTAGATTTTCTACCCTCGCTAGTTTTTACCTTTTCTTTTTTAGGTGCTGAATCCTCTTTTTCAATAGAAATTAATCCGTCTGTATTTTTCAAGAAAAAGCCTACAATCTTACCAAACAAAGTCATAAACGCTTGGAACAATTTAATCAAACTATAAGTAGCAGGACCAGCCAATGCCATACAAATTGGCATATACAACGCCCATTTTAATTTTACTGCTGAAAAGCCTAAAACAAATAAACAGCCAGCACATAAAAGTAAATCAAATATATATGCAATTATAGGATGCTTTTCAGAAATTGAAAATCTATTAAGAAACGCAAATAAAAACAGCCCTAAAAATATAGCCGAAAACACCATAGCGATACATACAATAAAATATATCACAAAATGTCCTGGTCCAATAAAGTCTTTAAATGCATAATTTCCGTAATCATCATACACTTCAAACCAAGT
>JAZNMA010000077.1:0-6320 GCA_045579345.1 Christensenellaceae bacterium
GCCCTCGTTGCGACGATAATTGCCAAGTCCGTTCAAGGTGGTCTTGAACAGAGACACGGTATTAGCGCCAATCCAACGAATACGGTCGTTTGCGGTGTCGAGGATGGAAGTTTTCGCGTCAGCTTTATAAACCTCATCCAAAATGGGCAAATAACGCGACGCAAGAGCATACGAGTTATTTACGCCAAGGTCATTAGTGGTAAAAGTGGGGGAAGAAGCTCCCATTGTGCATCACCTTTCTATAAAATTATTTTGTAAGCCCCGCATATCTGCGAAGCTCTGCGGTCACTTGATCCTCAAAATTATTGCTTGAGGGTGCCGCGCCGTTCGTAAGTCCAGGTTGCTTTTTAAGCAATTCAGACTCAACGTTTTTCTTCAACTGCTCGGCAAAAGCTTTATGTGCAACAAAAAATTCGTCGGGAATATTGTCGGGCAACATTTCACCGATTTTTTTTGCCGTATCAGAGTCATATCCGATACCGACAAGGTTGGCTGCATATCCGCTTGATGTGCGTTCACGTTTAAGGGTGTTAAGCTCCTCCCTCATTCTGGTTTCGGCTTCAACTCTCTCGGCTTCCTTCTGTTCGGCTTCACTCATTTTTTCGCGCAATTTTCTTTTGTAGTCGGCGGCTTCTGCGTTCGCTTTGTTGAGTTGCGCTTTGAGCTTTTCGGTCTCGCCGCTGTCAACGGCTTTGCTGTCGGGAGCGGGGGTCTCAAATTCATAGTTCAAAAGCGCGGTCAGTTTATCCTCAACGGACATTTCGTTGAACCCTTCAATGGTTCCGACATCAATTTTTGTCATAGCATTATCCTTCCGTTTAACAAGGCAGTTGTCTCTGCGCTATTTTCTGTTTTTTGTCGGGTTTTCTCCCGAGTGCGTTTTTTAATGTGCTTCTCTGCACAAACTCAAAACCCTATTCGGGTATAAGTTCGATGTAACACCTACATCCGCAGTTGTTTTCGGGCAACGTAAAATCGCCTGGATGTCGGGCGCTATCCCCATCATAGGTGTAGAACCTTTCGTCAGCACCCACAGACACACTTTGCAAAAATGCGTGGGTTTCTCGAACCCTATCATCTTCCATTGTTTGCCAACGCTTGCGATAAGGCTTGCCGCTTGTTTTTGCGCCATCTATAACAGCCGTGCTATATATACGGGTCATATCGGTATCTGCTACGTTCAAAATGCCCGCAACATCACCCGCCTCGGTATGCTCTCTAATGCGTTCCTCAAAATTTTTGCCCGCTACGCGTTTATATATGGCCGCTTCCATGCGCCCGACGTCGGGAGATATCGTTGCCTCTAATTTTTCGGCGGCGTCCTCCGTACCGAAAATATAGGACATAATAAGTAAATCAAGCACTATATCAACAACATCATCGGCGCTTGGGGGCGCATCACCCTCAAACATGGAGGGTATTTGTAGTTTCAGCACGTTTAGTTGATCTATCGGAAGTAAGTTCATTCCTTCACCGCCATAAAAATGGGGTCGCCAAAAGACACGATAATTTCCATCTTCTGACGACCCCTGTCTACAAGGATTTCAGCACAAACGCAGATATTTAATTGTGTTCGGGGCTTACCTATCCTCACTCGCCCTCAAACGCCTTGTGATTTCGACCACAACAATGGCGTCCGATATCTTGCGCCCTTCGTAAAACCTCTGCTCGTTTTTTATCTCGGCAACCCCTTT
This sequence comes from Christensenellaceae bacterium, assembly GCA_045579345.1. Classification (GTDB taxonomy): domain Bacteria; phylum Bacillota; class Clostridia; order Christensenellales; family Borkfalkiaceae; genus UBA1259. The sequence goes on from JAZNMA010000077.1 coordinate 1,695, forward strand.
ATTGTTGATTATGCCGTTGATTTTTTCAATAATTTCGGGATAATCCAAAATATTTATGTTTTTCATCGGTTCACCTAATCAATAACGTCTGTGCGCACTTCATCCACCATTTCGGGCGTGTTATCCGTTCCCCACGCCGCGTCAATATATTGCCGCGACAACGCAATGTCGTTAAGCGGGTCGTTGGACAGTCCCGACCGACCCAACGCGATTTCGGGCGCAAGCCCCAACTGCTTCATCGTCATGGCGGCTTGGCTCTTAACAAGGAGGTTAGATGTCGAGTTGCGCTCTAATTTAAGTTCAAAATCCTCCAACTTCAAATCAAAGCCGTTTTGCATCTGCAATATTTTAAGCACAACCTTATCAAAGCGGCGGTTCGATATCTCGAACAAGTCTTGGGTATTGCGGGCGGCGGTGTCCGCCATCTGATAACCGTCACGCAAATATACCGCTGTGCCCGTATCGCTTGTGGAGCTTCCGCCCTTAGTGGTAGAGGGCATCGAACACTTGTAAAGCATTTGTTCATACAAGCTGTCAAGGGTGGTCTGCGTGGCGTTTTGGTCAAGAACGGAGTCAAGCAGCTTAAAGTCCGCTTTGTTTTCGCCGACGGATTTAAGCACTATCATTCCCGCTTGGCGAATGTCGTTCGCGGTCGTTCCTTCTTCAAACTGACAGTTATACGCAACACAAAGCTGCTGAACAGCTTGCTCAATGCCATCAAGCCTGTTGCTTTCAGCGGCGTTAATGGCGTCCATAATGGTAATGGCGGACTCAAAACACGCCATGCGATTTTCGTTGTATTGATATTCGATGATAGGTATTTCGCCTATCACGTTCGGTTCAACAGCGTCTATCGTGGTGACCGTCGCTACATAAACGGGGTCGTTGGTAATAAACCTTCCCGTGGCGGTTCCCGAAAGCCTATACACATAATCGCGTGTGAATACGTCAACCTTAATGACGCCACCGTCTATTATGATATTTAAGCCCATTACGGGCTTATTCCCTGGCCGCAATGAGTAAACCACAAAACTCTTGCGCGGGTCTAAGGCATATGCGTTATAAGGAACCGTGTCGGGGTTTTCTTTATTCGGCTCAACAAAGACAACACCAAGCCCAACGGTGTCAAACCAGTTAACAACTTGCGTGTCGGCATATGTCTTTCCCGACACATAAAGCCACTCGTTTAACTGCCTTACCTTTTCGGCTATCGCTTCATCTTTGCGACGCGAGATATAATATGCGGGCTTCTGATAAAAATACCCGTTCTTAAATGTGCAAACTTGCTCGGCGTTGTTGATGATTACTTTGTTGCATATTTCGGGGCGCACTTCCTTTTTGCGGTTCAAAACAGGCTGTAATCCGCGCCTATACCAATAAAGGGTTTCCTCTTCCAACATATTTTGCATATGAAAATTTAACGCCTGGTTGACCTCGGAAATGATGTTGTCGGCGTCAAAATAATCGGAAGTGGTAAAAATCTGCCGCCTGCCAAACAAATAAGTATAGCAGCCGTGTATAATTTCCTCTTTGCTGTTAGCCGCGTTAGCGCACTCAGCAACTACGTTTCCCAACGGTTATCACCTCCGATTTTTCTTCACCCTTCATAATACACCTAATGTATAAATATTTGCAAGGAAAATCTGATATATTTTTAAAATGGGCGCTTGATTATCTCAACTTTTCCCGTGCTGAACGTGGCGATAAAGTCCACAAGTTGCGCCAAAGCGTCGGGAACGTCGTCGTGTTTGTTTTTTCCCGCCATCGTATAACCCGTCAAAAATGACATGGCGATGCGATATTCCTTGTTGTCAATATAGCAACTCTCATCTTTAAACAGAAAATGCTCTTTCACAAAGCCTGACGATACAAGAATACGGGTATCTTTCGCTGTTTGGTTCCATTTTGTTTGGATTTTTGTGATACCCCCGCGTTCCTTAACGCGCTGTTGCACATTTTCCGCAATTCGCCCGCCTGCACGGTTGCTCTCAAAGCGGGCGGTGTGTACTTTGTGGTTTATCAGCGCGTCAACAATGCGGTTTTCAACTAAATTCGGCTTTCCATTGTCGCACAAAATATAATCAATGTAAAAATCATTCCCGTACTGATACGCAACGGGCATACACCAATAATCTCCGCCACCATCGGCAATGTCACATACGGCTATAACGCTATCGGGGTCTCTGTCGGGAAGTTCAAAATATCTACGCAGTTCGTCGGGGGCAAAAAGTTGTCCCTCGCGTTCGATTGGCTCATTCATAAATATGCTTCGCCAGCTCGCGTCATCCATAGAAGCCTGACGTTTTTTATAAAATTCGGTTGTAAACCCCAAATTATACGGATAGTCCCACAAACTCTCGCCGTTTTCATCTACGGCGGGGTAAGAAATAAACTTAGCTTTCGGATCGTTTTCGTGGTCGTCTTTAAGGCGTCCTATCGGGTCATACAGGCTCCACCGAGTGCCTATAATCAATTCGCGGCATTGCCCCTGCATGCGCTGCTCATAATCAACAGTGTAGTTGTTCCATATTTTATCAAGTCGCTCTTTTGACATTGCGGTTTCAAGGCTATCAACAAGGTCGTCACAATAAAGTAAGTTGGTACACCTTACCTTACCCGCCAACGACGAACCACGCGAGGCGAACATAAACGTGGAGAACCTTTTTTGTTTTGCCAAATCTATTTTTAAATCCTTTGCGTCTGTTCCCGCAATGTTCGCGTGGGGAAAAACCTCATTAAACAAATATTCTCCGTGCGGGTCAAGTATTCTCAATAGTTCGCTGTACATTCCGTTCAGTATTGAGGCCGAGTGCGAACCGCTCAATATTCCAAGGTCGGGGTTTCGACCACCCTCAAACGACAAATAAAACAAAGCCATCGTCGTGTTATGTGTCGGGAGCATGGTGCGTCCAGCTAAATACATACCGTCCCCCTCAACGGTTATGCAGTTTCCCTCTTTGGGTTCAACTCTTGTGATTGATTTAAAACTTATTGCTCTTTGTTTTCGGGGTTCTTTATTTTGTTTACGGACAAGCTCACAGGGTATTGTTGTGTCGGGGGTAAAGGAAATCGTGTAATACCCACGCCTCCCAAAAATCCCTGAAGATGATACTTGTGGTTTATGATAACAAACACACGCCCGCCACCCAAATGTAGAAATCAACTCAACAAAACTGTCGCGCAAGGGTTCTTCGGCTGTCGTAAATATATACTTAGAACCCGAAAGAGTGCCGTCCGTATCGATCAACCCCGCAAGTAACTGAAGCCGTTGCTCTACAGACGCGGTAAGATATTCAGACGGAATATGCTTCGGTATGATTTTTCTGCTGTGGCACATACCGTATTTTTGCAATTCTTTCCGAATATCAAAATCAAAATACAACACACCCGTCTGTTTGTGTACCGTTTGCCATCTAATTGAATACCCCAAGCCGACAATACGGTCTATAACGGCCTTATCTTTAGGCGCACAGCAAATGCGCGGGTTTTTGTTTGCTCCGTCACCAAGCCACACGCCAAGTAAATACGGATCAACTTCCAACGCTTTGCGCTCACCAACCACATAGCCATGATGCGGTAACTGTATGGCATACCTGTGCCCACGCTTACCAACCTCGCCGCCGCCACTTAATTTACGCTTTTCAAGCCGTTTGGTTTCGTAAATGTGATTTTGAAGCGATTTGTCATACACATTTCTATCGTGTATCAACCATTCGTGGTTCTCGTGGCATTGGATGTTTTCGCCATTGGTAAACTCAACCAAGCAATCAAGCATACATTTGGGATGAACGGCAATTACTTTTTTGAAATTGCCATCCAAACCGATAACTTCATCACCCACAACAAGATCACCGTGGTTCTTCCACCCATGTCTTGTCAGTATCGGAGTGTCGTTAGCAAGCGCCTTTCCCACGCCGGGAGGTGTGGATATACCCAACAGCTCCAATTCGCCGTCACTTAATCGTTGCAATTCTTTAACTATCGGCAACAACTGTTTGCGCCTCGGCAAATAAAACCGCTTTTTCGGCTCTCGGTTCATTTCAATATATTGGCAATATGTATCGAAATCATGCGGCGCGTCAAACAGCATTAACGAGCGATATAGCTCCTCTGCATCGCTGTTGCCTCGCCCATTTCTTAACTCAGCGGCTAAAAGCCGCCGAGTTTCCCGTGCGAGGTGGTGTGCTTGCTTAAAATTACCTTCATCAAAGACGGTGCGCTCATACTCACCGCGAGAGGTCAACACTTCACTCGACCCCACAAGCTCCATATCTCGCGCCAACTCATACAAATCCCTCATGGCGCTTACCTCTCCATGTTCCGCAATTCTCATCAACTTGTTCGCTAATTTAGTGTAATCCATTCTTGCCAAAACACCTCGTTTTCAACGTCATTTTTCGTCTTAACAATTTCTTAACAAATATACCTCAAAAATATCCATTTTTAGGGGGTGATGGATATTGCCTTGCACCCTTTATTTTCAACGCTTCCGAGGGGCAATATCCAGAATATCCATCTTTTGAACATAAGGCGATATATTACGCGTTTAAAAAATCTTTATATATATTAAAAATATGGATATTATGGATATTGTTGCCTGTAAGCCCTTTATTTTCAATGCTTCCG
>JAZNMA010000078.1:0-3790 GCA_045579345.1 Christensenellaceae bacterium
GTATTTCATAGTGATTTTGAAAAACAAATAAAAATTGACCCCTTACTCTTTGATAGAGTTGCAAATGATTATTCGCACGGAAAAATATCCGCAGACCAAGCGTCTTTGATATTAAAAATAAGTAGAGCAACATTTTTTAGAAGATTAAGGGAAAGAAAATAATTAAATATGACGGAAACTGTCATATTTAGTGTGGTATAATAGGCTATCAAATATATTGAGGTTTATTGTATGCACGTATTACTGTTTATTGTAGTGTTTGTGTTTTCGTTTTTTGAAAGCCTATTAAAAAAGTAAGATATACAAAGGATTGAGAGCTATGGATATTGATAAGTTAAATAAATGGGCGGATTTACTGCTTGATACGGGAAAAAGAAATAACCTTATAAACTTTAAGGATGCTAAAATGGGAACAGTTGAAATTGTATCCCCTGATTTCGATACTCTTTTTTCTAAAGCGGAACATTCGGCAACGTTTGAAGTTTATGACCCAAAATTAGACGATGAAGAAGATGACGAAGAAAACGAAGTAGTCGAAGAAACTGAAACGCCAAAAGATGAGCAAGAGGATGATGCTCGCGAAAAGCGTATTTCCAAAGAAGATTATATGGAAATGTACGAGCACCGTCTTAAAAAGAGTGGTCAAGTCCTTATTTACAATTCTTTTGTTAATCCAATTAGAGCTTTACGCAATATAGGTAAAAAGGCAAAAACAGCGATAGAAGAAACAGGTGTTAATATCGCCTATATGGCGTTTGGTTTTATCCATTGGACGGAAAACGAAAACTCTCAATACGTTATGCGTGCGCCCGTTTTGTTAGCGCCTATCTCCATAGAAAATGATTCTGCAATAGACCCTTACTATATCAAGATAACGGATAGTGATATTATCGTAAATCCTACCTTCTCGTTTAAGCTTAAAAATGATTATGGCTTAGAATTACCAGAATACGACGATGAAAGCGTTGAAGAATATTTAGAAAAAGTTCAAGAACGTATTTCAAAACTTAAATGGACTATTACAAAGGAATGTAAAATTGGTATTTTCTCATTCTTAAAAATCAATATGCACAAGGATTTGAAAGATAATGCCAAAAAAATATTAAAGAATAAAGGCGTTCGCTCTTTACTTGGCGAAGAAGATATTGATTCAATGTCGGGAGATGGCGATGAAGAAAGAACTATCGATAACACGCCTATTCAATTACATAACGTTGTAGATGCTGACTCAAGCCAAACGGAAGCCATTGAAATGGCTCGTAGTGGCAAGAGCTTTGTATTACAAGGTCCGCCCGGAACGGGTAAAAGCCAAACCATCACTAATATTATTGCCGAATGTCTTGCGTGCGGTAAAAAAGTTCTTTTCGTTTCAGAAAAATTAGCAGCGCTTAGCGTTGTTTATAACAAACTCAAAAAAGCAGGACTTGAAGAGTTTTGTTTGGAGTTGCACAGTCATAAAGCAAATAAAAAAGATGTAATAACTGAATTGTGCCATACTCTTAAAGCGCAAAAAAGCGCTTTGTCTGACCGTGCGCAAAAAGAAATAGAAGCAAAAATTCGTGCGCAACAAGAACTTGACGAATATGCTGTTGAATTACACAAAATTCGTCCTACGATAAACAAAACACTTTATAAGCTATATGAAGAAGTTTCTGCTTGTAGAAAAGCGCCTGACGTTGAATTTATTATTAACGAAATCAAAACTAAGGGCGAAGAATATATAAATAAAGCAGAAATCGCTTTAACGCGCTATACCGAATACGTTCCTTCTGTTGGTTATGACTACCATCAAAACGTATGGTATGGATACGTTGACCTTGATTCTTCCTATCAATCAACTGCACAACTGAAATTCGACTTAAAAGACGTTATAACTCTTTGTGGTAATATTAAAGAGTTAAATGGAACACTTAACGAAAAATACTCCATTTCGGCTAAAAATATATACCAAGCATATGCTTTAAGAGATTTCTTTAATCTTGCCAAAACAAGTGAGTTTATTACCCCTGCATTGCTTAACTCGTCCACTCTTGAAGGTGTGTTAAAGACGATAAACGCAATGAACGTTTTAGCAAAAGAAATTTTAAGCAACAAGAAAATCATCGACGATATGTTTGACGAAGACGTTTATAAACTCGATGGACAAGCACTTTATAAAAAGTTGACCAAACAGTTTAACGGATTCTTCTCTCGACTCTTTAGTAGCGAATATAGACATATCGCAAGAGAACTTAAACTTTGCAAAAAAGATGGCAAGAAAGTAAAGTACAAAGTAGCTGTTGCAATGATGGATACTTTGCGTGTTTATCAGCAGAAATCTTGTGAGTTTAATGGATTGGAAGAAAAAATCAAATCTCAAATTGGTACTGCATATAACGGCGTTTCAACGAATTTTGAAGATTTGATTGCCGAATTTGAAACACTTACGAAGATTCATTCTACTGACGTTGATTTTGCTACACTTATGACTTTAAGCAATCAAGAATTTGTCGCAAAGCAAAAGGATTTTGCGATTCTTTCCGACTGCTTTGCAAAGGCTTTTAGTAAACTTGAAGAAGCAGAGAAACGTGTTGTTGCTAAATATAATTTGGATGAGTATAACGTTCGACAAGTTGACCTTGACGATTTAGTAAAGAAATATCAAGGTTGCATTGATAGCATCGATAAGTTGGATAATTGGTGTGAATTCGTTAAACTATTAAATAAACTTAGTGAATTAGAGTTAAGAGCGTTTGTGGACTACACTATCACTCAAAAAATAAAGACGGACAACGTTTTATCTGCGTATAAAAAAGCATTTTATATGCAATGGGTTGATGCCGTATTGCACGAATCTCCTATTTTGATTACGTTGTCTCGTGTTCCACACGACGAAACCGTAAAACTCTTCAAAACGAAAGACGAGCTTAACTTTGAGATAAACAAAGCAAAAATCAAGGCAAAACTTTCTGCGTTAAGACCGAATTTAGATATGGTTGCTCAAGGTAGCGCTATAGCAATTCTCTTGAGAGAAGGCGAAAAGAAACGTAAGCAAAAAGGTATTAGATTACTTTTAGAAGAAATTGGCGACCTTGTTCAAACCTTAAAACCTTGCTTCTTAATGTCTCCGCTTAGCGTTAGTACGTTCTTAAGTTCGGATATGAAATTTGACGTAGTTGTTTTTGACGAAGCATCGCAAATTTTCCCGCAAGATGCAATTGGTGCTATTTATAGAGGTAAACAACTTATCGTTGTTGGTGACTCTAAACAAATGCCACCGAGCAACTTCTTTAATAGTTCGTCTATACAAGATGACAATGATGACGAAACGGATGACGTTACTGATTTTGAGTCAATATTGGATATTTGTTCAACTGCTTTCCCCCAAAAACGCTTAAAATGGCATTATAGAAGTCGTTTCGAGCCACTTATATCGTTCTCTAACAAAAATTTCTACGATAACGATTTGGTAACGTTCCCTTCTTCTAAACAAGATACTAAAGGAATTGGCGTTGACTATTTCTATGTGGATGGAACTTTTGATCGTAAGACAAAAACAAATCGTGTCGAAGCCGAAAAAATCGTTGATTTGGTATTTGAAAACATAGAAAAATATCCCGAAAGAAGTCTTGGTGTAGTTGCTTTCAGTATGTCACAACAAAACTTAATAGATAAACTTATAGCAAAGCGCAGACAACAAGACCCTTCAAAAGAACCGTTCTTCAAGTCAGATAAAGCAGAACCGTTTTTTGTTAAAAACTTGGAAACTGTACAAGGCGATGAAAGAGATACTATCATTTTCAGTATTGCC
>JAZNMA010000079.1:0-2417 GCA_045579345.1 Christensenellaceae bacterium
TAACACCCTTTTGTTTGAAGGTTGGCATAGAGCGCACCCATTCGCGCTAGTTATGGCTGCACATAGAAGTTGGCTAGCAAGTGCTATTTTTTATGAAATTCCCGAAGAGAAGACTGCCGAGATAGGTAAGGCTATTACAAGGGAATGGATGGAAGACGCAATGACCAACGAAGAAGCGATTAAGTTAGAAAACTATTCAACTTATTTTGGAAAAGTGTCGGTAAGCATTAGCCCTAATTTAACGTTTAGGCATATAGACGTTGAAGTGAAATTTTTCGACCTTGAATATTTGCCTGAAATCGTTAGAATTTATATTAACCATCCGCAAGGCTTGCCGATAGAAGTGGTTGACCTTTTCGACGTGCGAATTTTAGATTTTAATCACGACAGGACAATGCTAGAAATTCCTAAGAGCAAGATAAAAGAGGGGAAAATTCAAGCGAGATTTTATATTAACGCGAAGGTGTAACGGGGGCTTTAAGAATGTTTGATAACGCAAAGTGGATATGGAAATCAAACGAAGCGGGAAAAGACGAGTACGTTTTATTCTGTTTCGACCTCTCTTATACGGGTGGGGAAGCGCTTATGCGCCTTTCGGCAGATAGCGACTATAATTTGCTTATAAACGGGAAACTGGTTTCTTTTGGACAATATCACGAATACGAAGAAACTGCCGTTTATGATGAGATTGATTTGAAAGATTTTTTAAAATCGGGCGATAACCGAATAGAAATTCTCGTTTGGTACTACGGAGAGTGGAATTCTTCGTACAGTCTTGGTAAGGCAGGCGTTTTGTTTGAAGTTTTAGTGGACGGTAAGCAGGTCGCAAAAAGTGATGAGAACGTTCTTTCTGCATACGAGCCTCATTATCAAAAAGGATATTGCAAAAAAATTACCTATCAATTAGGATATAGTTATTTTTATGATGCAAGGAAAGATTCGCTCCCCGATTTTAGTAAGTCGGTAGTGGTGGAAAAGCCCTATCCCGTTTGCGTTCGCCCCATAAAAAAACTAGTACTTGGGGATAGCGTCGTTGGTAAATTACATAGAGCTGACGAAAAAAGGAAATACATATTTGATTTAGGACAAGAAACGGTTGGATTTCTATCTTTTTCGGTGTTTTGCGAAAAGCAAAGTAAGTTAACTATTTCTTATGGCGAGCACCTATTGAATGATGAAATTTGTCGTTTGATAGAAGATAGAGATTTCAGTTTTACCTATTATGCAAAAGAAGGAGAAAATAGTTTTTACAACGCGTTTAGGCGCTTGGGGTGTCGTTATATTGCGATAGAGGGGGATATTCCGTTTGAGGTGAATAAAATGGAGATATTACCTACTGATTACCCCTTACAAGAAGTGCCATTCGACGCAGGAGAGCCTTTACGTCAACGTATATACGATACTGCGATTCGCACCTTGCGAGCGTGCATGCACGAGCATTACGAAGATTGTCCGTGGCGTGAACAAGGTTTGTTTACTATGGATAGTCGCAATCAAATGCTTTGTGGTTATTATGCTTTCAAAGAATACGATTTTGCAAGGGCAAGTCTTTCATTATATGCAAACTCAAGGTTAACGGGCGGGGTGCTACCAATGTGTGTACCGTGCGATTTTACTCTAACCATTCCGTCCTTTTCTCTGCACTACGTTTCGCAGGTTTGTGAATATTTAGAGTATTCGGGCGATACCAAGTTCGTTCGTTCCATTTATCCAAGACTGCAAGAGCTGCTCGAAACGTTCGATAAGCGTATGTGCAATGGATTGATTTTGGAGTTTGAGGGAGAAGAATATTGGAACTTTTACGAATGGAAGGACGGACTTTCATATAATGGAAAAAACAAATACAATCTCGTTTTAAACACGTTGTATGTAAAAGCACTACAAAGCATGTCCGTTATCGCTGGTATTTTGAAAAAAGAAGATTGTTACAAAGATAGGGCAAAAGCGATAAAGAAAGAAATTTTTAGCTATTTTTACGACCAAAATCTAGGATTATTTGTTCTAGGTAAGGAAGACCCGATTGTGACCGAACTCGGCAATTATCTTTGCGTTTTAACTGACGTCGTGACGGGGGATAAAGCCAAAGCGATTGTAGAAAGGTTAAATAAAAATGCCGAGCGCATAACTCTAACTCTCAGTATGCTGTGTTTTAAATACGACGCCTTGCTCAAGGTGGATAAGGCGCGATATGCTAGCGAAATTCTTTCAGATATAGACGAGCGCTGGGGGAAGATGCTAGATGCGGGTGCAACTACCTTTTGGGAAACGGAGGAAGGCTATAAAGACTTTAACGGCGCGGGAAGTTTGTGTCATGGTTGGTCAGCTATTCCTGTCTACTATTATCATATATTACTTGAAAAACATAAAAGTTAAAGGAGAAGAATATGACAGCAAAAGAATATATTATTGCCAATTTT
>JAZNMA010000080.1:0-17471 GCA_045579345.1 Christensenellaceae bacterium
CTTCCTAAGACCGCTTGGCCTCCGACTTCAATTGAAGTATCACACCTTGCCGGCGTTATGGCAACCGAACTTGGTATTGACGCAGCAATGGCAAAGCGTGCTGGCTTACTTCACGACTTGGGTAAAGCTGTTGACTTTGAAATTGATGGAACACACATGCAGATAGGTGGCGACCTAGCTAAAAAATATCGCGAAAACAATAACGTTATCAACGCAATCTTAGCACACCACGGTGACGTTGAGCCTAAAACCATAGAAGCGGTACTCGTTCAAGCGGCGGACGCTATTTCAGGTGCAAGACCTGGTGCAAGACGCGAAACAACAACCAACTATATTAAGAGATTGCAAAAACTTGAAGAAATTTCAAGCGGGTTTAAAGGCGTTGAAAAATGCTATGCAATTCAAGCGGGTAGAGAAGTTCGCGTAATGGTTAAACCTGAACAAGTAAACGACGCACAAACGTTATTTTTAGCAAAAGAAATAGCTAAGAAGATTGAACAAGAAATGGAATATCCCGGTCAAATTAAGGTCAACGTTATAAGAGAATGGCGTGCAACTGAATTTGCAAAATAAAATAAAAACCCCGATTTATTCGGGGTTTACTTATATTTAATTAAAATTATTTGACAAAATAGTGCTAGATAAATATAATTACATTATCGAAAAAGTGTTTTAAAATTTAGTATTATATAGATGCACTAATAGGAGAAATTATGAACGCAAACATTCCGGAAATTTTCGGCTCGATGGTTTTTAATGACAAGGTTATGAAAGAACGCTTGCCTAAAGAGGCTTACGAGGCAGTTCGCCGAGCTAAAGACGAGGGCAAACCGCTTTCTCACGAGTATGCAAAAAGCGTTGCCTCGGTTATGAAAGAGTGGGCGATAGAAAAGGGGGCAACTCATTTCACGCATTGGTTTCAACCGATGACCGGTATTACCGCAGAAAAGCATGATAGTTTTATTGAGCCTTTCGGTGACGGCGACGTCATTATGAAGTTTTCTGAAAAATCATTAGTTAAAGGGGAATCGGATGCGTCTAGTTTTCCGTCGGGCGGACTTAGGGCGACTTTTGAGGCGCGTGGTTATACCGCTTGGGACCCGACTTCTTATGCCTTTGTAAAAGACGGAAGTTTATATATACCTACTGCTTTTTGTTCATATAGCGGAGAAGCGTTGGATAAAAAGACGCCACTTCTCCGTTCAATGGAGGCGTTTAATAAACAAGCGCTCCGTATTTTGCGACTTTTCGGCAACGATAAAGTTAAAAAGGTTACGCCAACCGTTGGTGCGGAACAAGAATATTTTTTGATAGATAAGGAAGTTTATGAGAAAAGACTAGACCTCATTCACTGTGGTAGAACGCTTTTTGGTGCGCGCCCCTCGAAAGGTCAGGAATTAGAAGACCACTACTATGGTGCTATTAAGTCGAGAGTTTCTGCGTTTATGAAAGAGCTTGACGAAGAATTATGGAAACTCGGTGTGTATGCTAAAACTAAGCACAATGAAGTTGCACCAGCTCAGCACGAACTTGCGCCGGTATTTACTTCAACAAATATTTCTTCTGACCAAAATCAAATCACAATGGAGCTAATGAAGAGCATTGCGAATAAGCACGATTTGGTTTGTTTACTACATGAGAAGCCATTTGCATCTGTAAACGGCAGTGGTAAGCACAATAACTGGTCGATAAGCACCGATTTGGGTGAAAATCTTTTAGAGCCAGGCGACACTCCAAACGAAAACGCTCAGTTCTTGCTTTTCTTGCTCTCGGTTATAAAAGCTGTTGACGAATATCAAGATTTACTCCGCATAAGCGTTGCGTCCGCTGGGAACGACCACAGACTTGGTGCGGACGAAGCGCCTCCAGCGATAATCTCCATTTATTTAGGAGAAGAGCTTGACGCTATACTTAGCGCGATTGAAAGTGGCAGTGAATATTTTGCAAAAGAAAAGACTGAACTTAAAATCGGTGTTTCTGTTCTGCCGACTATTCCAAAAGATTCAACCGATAGAAACAGAACTTCTCCGTTTGCATTTACTGGTAATAAGTTCGAGTTTCGTATGGTAGGCTCGTCTACAAACATTGCTTGTCCAAACTTTATCATCAACACAATCGTTGCTGAAGAACTCCGTGTTTTTGCAGATAGGTTAGAAAAGGCAAAAGACTTTAATAGAGAGCTAAACGTTTTAATTAAAGAAACGGTTGCGGAGCATAAACGCATAATATTTAGTGGAAACAACTATTCTATTGAATGGCAAAGGGAAGCAAAAAGAAGAGGGCTTAATAATTATAAAACTACGTTTGATGCGCTACCGCACTACACGGATAGAAAGAATGTTGAGTTGTTTGAAAGACACAAAATTTTGTCCGAGCAAGAAATTCATTCGAGAATGGAAATTTTGCTAGAAAATTATTGCAATATAATCCATATCGAAGCGCTCACTGCCATAGATATTGCGAGGAAGGAAATTACCCCCGTCGTAATTGACTATCAAGGGTTCTTGCTAGACGAGCTTAAACTTAAAAAGGAGTACGGCCAAGTTTCATGCGTGCTTGAAGAAAGTCTCTTAAAAGAAATATCCGAACTTTCTGAGAAATTTCATTATTCTTTGAATAAACTAATAGCGGACGAAAGAAAATATAAAACGAGTTGGAGTAATTATATTAAAGCTAAATATTGTAAAACCGCACTTTTAAAGGACATGGAGGAGGTTAGGAAATACGCTGACCAAATGGAACTTTTAATTGGCAAAGATTTCTATGCTTTTCCAACGTACGAAGATATTTTGTATAGTGTTAAATATTGATTTTGAGGAGGAAAATTATGGCTGATTTAAAAAATCTTGCCGATTTATTAATGGCGGCAAGGGAGATTAGCAACCGAAACGATTTTAACGAGTATACTAATACGCGTTCGTTTGAAAAGGCGGTAAAAGCTCTTGCTTCGCGTACGTATCTTGACCAAGCCTTAAAAGAGGGGGTTGAGGATTATATAAAGCAAAATAATGAAAGTGACCGCGCGGTTTGTTTCGTTCTGTTTTTTACAGTTTTTACTATATTCAGAAAGAATAAAATCGCAAACGTTTACGAATATATGAATTCGCATAAGGACGCTTTTGGAGATTATGAATTTTTCAGGTTTATTGAAATTTTAGCAGAATACAATGCGTTTAAGGACGATAAATCCAAGTATAAAATAATTAAAAAGGCAAAAGCATTGACGGATAAAAAGATATTTAGCAGTCATAACGGAGTAATTAATTTGTACGTGGAGGCCGTTTGTGAATATTTTGAGTCTAACTTAGAAGAAAGAGAAGACAATAAAGTTTATCTTGACGACGCAAAGGGGAAGATTAATACGTTAATTTCCGGCGAAGAGGGGGATTATGCAAAATTTTATCTCAATCTAGGCAGGATAGAAGCTCTTTTAAGTAATTACAATCTCGCTGAAAACTATATAAGAGAAGCAATAGGCATGATTGAAGCGGGGGAAATGCATATTTATGAAGTTAATGAGTACGAACAATATTTAATGAAAGTAAATATGATAAAGTTGTATGATAAAAACGACGAAAAAATAAAAGAAGTTGAAAGAATAAAGACGGACAACTTAAAATCCATGTCCATAATAACAGCGCTACTTGCGTTCATATTGGGTGCAATAAACGTGTTTTCCGAAGTAAAAGACCCGCAAACTTTAGTCAAGTTGATGGTTGGATATTTTGGACTTGTGGTAGTATTGCTCGGAGTATTATTGTTAGGGATAAGAGTAATTTATAAAGAAAAAAAGAATAGGTTTTTAGCTTATTCGTGGCTGGTTTTATTGCTTGGCGTTGCAATATTTATAACGGCTATCGTTTTGATTTGGTAAGGAAATGAAAGTTGAAAAAATAAGTAGAAAATCACATTATTATAACGAGGATAGGTTTGTTGTAAGTAATAATTTTTGCATGGTTTTAGACGGAGCAACAGCGTTGCAAAAATCTAACTTTTTTAAACCCACTGAAGCGTCTTGGTTTGTTTCGTTTATTAAAAGTAGTCTACAACGAAAAACGGATAACGTGCTTAATAAATTAAGCGAGATTTCTAAACAAGCGCATTTGAATTTTAATGAAATTTTATTCCAAAACGACGTGGGGATAAACGAGCTATCATACTATCCAAGTGCCGGACTTTCTTTTGCGGAAATACATGGTGATAAAGTTGAGATTTGCACAATAGGTGATTGCGAGGCGGTAGTTAAACTTAAAAGCGGGAAAACGTTTAGAATAATGCAACCGCAACTATCTGAACTTGATGAACAGGCTCTTAAAACAATGATTGAGTTAAAACAGACAAGGCACCTAAAGATGAAAGACGCCGTAAAAGCGTGTGCGGACGTTTTACTTGAAAACAGAAAACTCATGAACACGCCTAGCGGTTACTCTGTGTATACTTTGTCTCAAACAGGAGAGTTTAATTACTTAAGAGAAAGGTTTAATATTGAAGAAATTGACGAAATTTATCTTTATACAGATGGTGTTTCGCAGGCGTTTAACGAATTAAAGATTTATCCTTCCTGGAAAGAAATGTTTGAAAAAAGCGTGGATATTAGAGAAGAAGTTGAAAAAATCGTAAAAAAAGCTTTTTCAGATAAGGAGTGTGAAAAATATCCACGATTTAAGATTATTGACGACGTAACAATGTTAAAAATAACCTTTTAGAGAGCATAAAACCCCTTAAAATAAAGGGGTTTTATTTTTTGGGATAAATTACATTTTTTAATTGCCTAAAAACTCTCAAAAACACTTGTAATTAATAAATAAATGTGATAATATTATTATAATAAATATTATAACAAAAAGCGGATTACAAAAAAATTAATGTAATACCGCTTATTATCACGAGAGGAGAGCTTATGTTCAAAATTGTTGACAAAAAAGTGCTAAACCCTACTGTTACTAGGATTGACGTTTACGCACCGTTCGTTGCAAAGAAAGCTGAAGCTGGTCAGTTCGTAATCTTAAGGGCTACTGAAGACGGCGAGAGAATTCCGCTAACAGTTGCTGATTACGATAGAGAAAAGGGTACGGTTGCCGTTATTTTCCAAATTGTCGGTGCAACTACTTATGCGCTCAACCAACTTAACGTTGGTGATTCAATTGCCGATTTTGTTGGTCCTTTGGGGAATGCAACTCATACCGAAGGGCTTAAAAAAGTAGCAGTTGTCGGTGGTGGTGTTGGCTGTGCAATCGCTTACCCCGTTGCTAAAAAATTGCATGAACAGGGCTGTGAAGTACATTCTATAGTTGGATTCAGATGTAAAGATTTGGTTATCTTAGAAGACGAATTTAAGGCTGTTTCAGATAAATACGTTTTAATGAGTGACGACGGAACGGCAGGAACAAAAGGTCTTGTTACCGACGCTTTAAAACAGCTTATTGAGAGTGGTGAAAATTACGACGAAGTTATTGCGATAGGACCTGTAATTATGATGAAGTTTATTTGTAAACTTACTAAGGAATACGGGGTTAAAACTATCGTTAGCATGAATCCGATTATGATTGACGGAACGGGTATGTGCGGTGGCTGTCGTTTGACTGTTGGTGGAAAGACTAAGTTTGCTTGTGTTGACGGACCAGAGTTTGACGGGCACGAAGTCGATTTTGACGAAGCAATGAAACGTGGCGCAAGCTATAAAGAATGGGAAAGACACAAATACGAAGAAGCATGTAACTTATTCAAAAAGGAGGTACAATAATATGCCTAATATGTCCTTAAAGAAAAATCCTATGCCCCATCAAGATGCGGACGTAAGAAATAAAAATTTTGAAGAAGTTGCTTTAGGCTATACGGTAGAGCAAGCTATTGACGAAGCGGAAAGATGCCTTAACTGTAAGCATAAACCGTGTGTAAACGGTTGTCCGGTAATGGTACATATTCCTGAATTTATCGCTAAAGTACGCGAAAAAGATTTTGAGGGTGCTTATCAAATAATTGCCGAGTCCTCGTCATTACCTGCTGTTTGTGGTAGAGTTTGCCCACAAGAATCTCAATGTGAAAAATATTGTGTTCGCGCTATTAAGGGCGAGCCTGTCGGTATCGGTAGATTAGAAAGATTTGTTGCTGATTATCACAACGCTAATTGTAGCGAAAAGCCTGCAAAACCACAAAGCAACGGCAAGAAAGTTGCAGTTATTGGTTCGGGACCCTCTGGTCTTACCTGTGCTGGTGATTTGGCTAAAAAGGGATACGAAGTAACCGTGTTTGAAGCATTCCACTTGGCAGGTGGCGTTTTGGTTTATGGTATTCCTGAATTCAGACTTCCTAAAACCATCGTTCAAAAGGAAATTGATACGCTTAAAGATTTGGGCGTTAAGATTGAAACAAATATGGTTATTGGTAAAGTTATATCAATTGAAGAGCTTATAAAAGAATACGACTTTAAGGCAGTTTTCGTTGGTTCGGGTGCGGGACTTCCTAAGTTTATGAATATCCCTGGCGAAAACCTTAACGGCGTATTCTCTGCAAACGAATTTTTAACGCGTATTAACTTAATGAAAGCATACAAAGACGATGCGACTACACCTATAAAGAAAGGCAAAAAGGTCGTTGTAGTGGGTGGCGGAAACGTTGCTATGGACGCTGCAAGATGCGCTAAGCGTTTAGGTGGTGACGTGCACATCGTTTACAGAAGAACGTTAGACGAACTTCCTGCAAGAAAAGAAGAAGTTGAGCACGCTATGGAAGAGGACATTATTTTTGACCTCTTAACTAATCCTGTTGCTATTAAAGGGGATGAAAGCGGTTGGGTTAATGCAGTAACTTGTATTAAGATGGAACTTGGTGAGCCTGACGCGTCAGGTCGTCGTCGTCCGGTTGAAATTGCTGGCAGTGAATTTGATATTGATGCGGACGTGGTTATTATGGCGCTTGGTACTTCTCCAAACCCACTTATCAAAGCGACAACTGAAGGATTAGAAGTTAATAAACACGGCGGAATAATTACCGACGAGTTTGGTGCAACTTCCGTTCAAGCGGTTTACGCGGGTGGCGATGCCGTTACTGGGGCAGCAACCGTAATCTTGGCAATGGGTGCTGGTAAAACCGCAGCTAAGGCAATCGACGAATATTTAAATAAATAAAAATAGTTTAGTTTACCGTCCGCTTTGATAAAAGCGGACGGTAAACTTACGATTAAAAGTTAATTTAAGGAGGAAACAATAAAATGTTTGATTACAGCATACTAGACCGTGCGATTGAGAAATTTGGCAATGAAGAAAAATCACTTATTGCGGTACTACAAGAAGCACAAGAAAATTACAGATACTTACCTAAAGAAATTTTTCCATACTTGGCGGAAAAATTAAACGTATCGGAAGCAAAGATATTTGGTGTCGCAACTTTCTATGAGAATTTTTCATTAGAACAAAAGGGTAAATACGTAATAAAGGTTTGCGACGGAACAGCTTGCCACGTTCGTCATTCCGTACCTGTTTTAGAAGCACTCAGAAAAGAACTCGGATTATCAGAAGAGAAAAAGACGACTGACGACCTTATGTTTACGGTAGAAACGGTTGCGTGCTTAGGTGCTTGTTCTTCAGCGCCAGCAATTACGTTAAACAATGAAATTTATCCTACGATGACGCCTGAAACAGCCGTAGCACTTGTAAAGTCTATTAAAGAAAAGGAGGGCAAATAATGCTTAAGTCTAAAGAAGAATTGCAAGCTTTAAGAAAGATAGTCAAAGCAAGAATGGACGCGGAAGTTAAGAGAATTATCATTTGCGCTGGCGCAGGTTGCGTTTCAAAAGGTGCACTTAAAATTTACGATAAATTCGCTGAAATAATGAAGGAAAAGGGAGTTGAATTTTCACTTGAACTTCAAAAAGAACCACATTCAGACAGCGTTAGATTAAAACAAAGCGGTTGTCACGGCTTTTGTGAGATAGGTCCGCTTGTCAGAGTCGAACCGCAAGGCTGGTTGTACGTTAAGGTTAAAGTTGAAGATTGTGAAGATATTATCGAACAAACCATTATTGGCGGAAAATGCGTGGACAGGCTTGCTTATACTGAAAATGGTCAAGTATATAGAGAACAAAAAGAAATTCCTTTTTATAAAAAGCAAACAAGGCTAATTTTGGATAATTGTGACAAAATTGACGCAACATCTATAGAAGAATACCTTGCGACTGGTGGTTACACTGCGCTTGAAAAAGTACTATTTGATATGGATGCTGAAAGCGTAATTAACGAGATTTCAGAATCTGGACTTCGTGGCCGTGGTGGTGGCGGATTCCCTGCTGGTAGAAAGTGGAGTCAAGTTGCAAGACAAAAGAATTTCCCAAAATACGTAGTATGTAACGGTGACGAGGGCGACCCAGGAGCGTTTATGGACAGGTCTGTTATGGAAGACGACCCTCACCGTTTGCTCGAAGGTATGATTATTGCGGGTATTGCTTGTGGTGCTAACGACGGTTATATATACGTTCGTGCAGAATATCCTAAGGCAGTTGCAAGGTTGGAACTAGCTATCAAGCAAGCAACCGAACTCGGACTTTTAGGCGAAAATATTTTAGGTTCTGGCTTTAACTTTAATATGCATATAAACCGTGGCGCAGGTGCATTCGTTTGTGGTGAAGGCTCAGCACTTACAGCGTCTATTGAAGGTAAACGCGGTATGCCAAGAACTAAGCCTCCTCGTACGGTTGAACACGGTTTGTTCGATAAGCCGACTGTTCTTAACAACGTTGAAACGTATGCAAACGTTTCTAGCATAATAATTAACGGTAGTGAATGGTTTAAGAAAATCGGTACGGAAAACTCAACCGGTACTAAAACCTTTGCTCTTACTGGTAATATCAAAAACGCAGGTCTTATCGAGGTTCCTATGGGAACAACCCTCCGTGAAGTAATTTTCGATATTGGTGGAGGAATGAGAGACGGCGGAGAATTTAAGGCAGTTCAAATTGGTGGACCGTCAGGTGGGTGCTTAACCGAAGAACATTTTGATTTACCTCTTGACTTTGATTCACTTTCAAAAGTTGGCGCAATTATCGGCTCTGGTGGACTTGTTGTTATGGATAAGAAGACCTGTATGGTTGAAGTTGCAAGATTCTTTATGGATTTTACTCAAAAAGAAAGTTGCGGAAAGTGTGTTCCTTGTAGAGAGGGAACAAAACGTATGCTTGAAATCTTAAACCGTATAGTTGACGGAAAAGGTGAGGACGGCGATATTGAATTACTTAAAGAGTTAGGCGAAGCAATTTCTAAGACTGCGCTTTGTGGTTTGGGTAAAACTGCGGCAGGTCCTGTGCTTTCAACTATAAAATACTTTGAAGATGAATATAGAGCACACATATATGATAAGAAATGCCCAGCCGGTGCATGTCAGAAGTTAAAGACGATTTCTATCGACAAAGAACTCTGTAAGGGATGTTCTAAGTGTGCAAGGAATTGTCCGGTAGGCGCAATCAAAGGCGAAATAAAGAAGCCGTTCGAGATTGACCAAAAACTTTGCATTAAGTGCGGTGCTTGCTTAGCTAGCTGTCCGTTTAAGGCAATAAAGGAGAATTAATTATGAGTGAATATATGATTATTGACGGTATAAAAGCGGAAATTAACGGAGAAAAGAACGTTCTAGAAGTCGCTAGAAAAGTCGGTATAGAAATTCCTGCTTTTTGTTATGACCCTGAACTTTCTATATATGGCGCATGCAGAATGTGTATGTTTGAAGACGAACGCGGTAGACTAGACGCAGCGTGTTCAACCATCCCGAAGCCAGGCATGGTAATTAAAACCAATACGGCTAAACTCCGCAAATATAGAAAAATGATACTTGAATTATTGCTTGCAAACCACTGTAGAGATTGTACTACTTGCCACATGAGCGGTAAATGTAAACTCCAAGAATTTGCATACAAATTCAATATTGAAAACGTACGTTTCCCTAACAATTCATGTTCTCTTACTTCTGACCAATCGTCTTACAGTATCGTAAGAGTACCTAGCAAATGTATTCTTTGTGGTAAGTGTGTTAGAATGTGTAACGAAATTCAATCGGTTGGCGCAATTGACTATGCTTTCCGTGGTTCTAAGATGAAAATATCTACTGCATTTGACGGAGATATTGCTAATTCACCTTGCGTTGGTTGTGGTCAATGTGCAGCGGTATGCCCAACAGGTGCTATTACCATCCGCGACGATGCGGACCTTGTATGGCAAGCAATTGGTAATCCAGATATAGAAGTTTCTGTTCAAGTCGCTCCAGCTGTTAGAGTTGGACTTGGTAAGGAATTTGGCTTTAAAGAAGGCGAAAACGTTATGGGTAAACTCATAACCGCACTTCGTGAAATGGGATTTGATAAGGTTTACGATACAAATATCGGTGCAGACCTCACTATCATGGAGGAATCTAACGAACTAATCCATAGAATTACTAAGGGCGGTAAACTCCCGATGTTTACGTCTTGTTGTCCCGCTTGGATTAGGTTTGCAGAAGATAAATATCCTGACCTTTTAGATAATATTTCTACTTGCCGTTCTCCGATGCAAATGCTCGCATCTACAATTAAGGCAACTTATGAGGGCGAAAAGAAACATATTCACGTTGCAATCATGCCGTGTTCTGCAAAAAAAGACGAGGCTCGCCGTGAAAAGTTTATGGATAAAGATGGAAATCCGTTAGTAGACTATGTTCTTTCAACTCAAGACGTTGTTCGTATGATTCGTGAGCACGGTATTCATTTTGCAAGGCTTGAGGAGTCATTCCCCGACGTTCCGTTTAAGGAATATACTGGTGCAAGCGTGATTTTCGGTGCATCTGGCGGTGTTATGGAAGCGGCTCTCCGTACGGCAGTAGAGACTATTACTGGTGAAAAACTCGGTAACGTAGAATTTAAGGAAGTTCGTGGTATGGAAGGCGTTAAAGAAGCTGAATACAACGTTAACGGGCTTAAAGTTAAGGTCGCAGTAGTAAGCGGACTTAAGAACGCATCGATTATTTGCGATAAAGTAAGAAAAGGCGAAGCTGATTATCAATTTATCGAAATCATGAGCTGTCCGGGTGGTTGTGTAAACGGTGGCGGACAACCGTTCGTTGATGCGTTTACACGTTCAGCTGTTGACTATAAGGGTATGCGTGCAAGCGGTCTTTATAATACCGACGCTGATATGAGTAGTAGAAAGAGCCACGAAAACTCAGCAGTTATGGCACTTTACGATAACTTCTTCGGTGAAATCGGTGGACATAAAGCACACGAACTTTTACACACTCATTACGAACCTAAAAAGAAATAATAAAAAAGCTTTGCATTAAGAGTGTTACGTTTAGAGGTTTAAATAAACTAAAAGGATAACGAATAATTCGTTATCCTTTTTATTGTTTAAATAAATTTATGACGTTTTTATTATTTTTTGTGGCGTACTCGTAAGCAATTTTAGTCCCACTATTAGTTTTTGTAGGTGGAATATAATTTTTATTATAATAAAAAACGCAATAATCACTATCAGTTATCATAGCTTGATTTCGTTCAATATAACTTGCTCTACCAGCTGTATACTTTGTTTTGTGTTCAAACTCTTCCTCAAAACCAAGCAAATGAATTTCTTGATTTAGATACCATGAATAGATTTTTTCAAGTTCTTGTCGTTCACTCTCTAAAGTACAACCTTCACTTTTGCAAGTATAACATATTCTCTTTATATTTGGATATTTTTCTTTTAATTCGCTTACTACAAAATGGCAAAGGTCGTTAAAGTCACTTTTGCTACCAAACAAGAACGTTTGGACATTATAGTTGATAATCAAATCTTCTATACAATCTTTTACCCGCTGTTTTAAGCTATTTGTTAATTCTATTTTTCTATGACCAAAAAATGAACAAGTTTTATGTTTTTGCACAATAAAAAACTCCTCCAAAAATATATTTTGAATACTGTCGCTAACCATTATAACACATAATTATGTTTTAGCGTATTCAAAATTAATATTTTGAGAAAAACTTATGTGTGTGGCTGTCTCGTGCGCAATAAAGCCTAACATATAATATATCGTATAAGAACTATTTGGGGAGTTTTTATGGAAATAAAAGAAGTTTTGTCAAGAATAGGTTACGTGAGAAATAAAGCAAATCTTTCTGCAAGAGAAGTTAGTTTAAGAATGGGAATGAGTCCGCAATATGTTGCGCAATTAGAAAGTGGAAGAATTGTTTTAACCGTTGAAAAACTATTACAAATTTTAGAAATTTGCGAGTTTCCTATTGAAAGATTTTTCAGTTATAATATTGCCGAATATAACGTTGATAATGATTTAAAATTATTAATTGAATCCTTGCCACTAGATAAAAAGAAAAACATTATTGAATTTA
The DNA here is from genome assembly GCA_045579345.1 of Christensenellaceae bacterium. Lineage (GTDB taxonomy): Bacteria > Bacillota > Clostridia > Christensenellales > Borkfalkiaceae > UBA1259. The sequence goes on from JAZNMA010000080.1 coordinate 12,350, forward strand.
TAAAAAAGTAATATCATATAATTAATAGAAACACATAAAAAATTTATGAATTTTAGTCCATAAAAAAGTATAGCACACTATACTTCACTAATAGTGAAATCTAGTGTGCTTTTCTTATGCTATAAAACTGATTATACTTTTTCAATTTCCGTTACTGTTAAAGTTTTTCCGCTAACGGTGAATTTAATATTATAGTCGGAAAATCTCATTCCGTACGTTTTTCCGTCCTCTTGATAAGATGGTCTAGGGTCGTCTTGCAAACATTCTTTTAGAGCAGAGAGTTGCTCTTTTTTTAAATATGCGCATATATTATTAGGCAAAACTAAGTCTAATTTATAGTTGATTTTTTCGTCTGCATAACCGCCGATAGCGTCGGTATGACAATCAGTAAACGGAAGATATGGCTTAACGTCGTAAACGGGAGTTCCGTCAAGTAAATCGGCACCGCTAACTTTTAAAGATACGCATCCGTTAGGAAGTTGGATTACGCTAATAAGTTTTACAGAAGATAACCCCAAACTGTTTGGTCGGAAAGGGCTCCTGCTTGCGAAAACGCCCACCTTTTTATTTCCGCCAAGTCTTGGCGGGCGGACGAGCGGAGTAAATCCTTCTTTATGCGCTTTAGAAAAATCAAAAATTATCCATAAATGGGAAAAAGTTTCAATTTCTCTAAAAGCGTTAAGGTCACTAAACTCTTTTTTAAAGATAATTTCTGAAATATTAGACGGGGCTCTTCCGCTTTGGCGGGGGATACCGAATTTTTCTTTAAAATCGCTTTTAACAAAAGCGATTGGTGTAATTTTTTGCTCAATCATAAAATAATTTCCATAAAAAGTTAATAAAAAAACGGCATTTGCCGTTTTTTTGTCTTACTATTTTTTCTTTTGTTCGGGGGAATCTAATTTTGCCTTGTAATCTTCAAGAGCAAGAGCGAGCTGGTCGCCACAAGAGGTATTACTTCTGCATTTGATACCTTTAAGCGTTGAGATAACTTCATCAACGTGTTTGCCGTCAACCAATCTTGCAACGGCTTGTAAGTTCCCGCTACACCCACCGATAAATTTTACGTTTTTAACCGTCATATCATCTGTAACGTCAAATAAAATTTGTCTAGAACAAGTTCCTTTGGTCATATAAGTTTGCATTTTTATTCTCCTAAAACTACTAATCAACTAAATTCTCATAAACGGTCCGATAAACGTCAGCTGCTTTTTCGCCCCATTTTTTATAAATGTCCTTAGCGATTTGGCGATTGGGTACTACAAGTTTTAGTTCTAGAACCGGCTGTGCTGGCTCTATAATTTTTAAAAACGCCGTATATGTTCCGTCTTTATTCATAAAGTAATCGGCAACGCATTCTTGCTTTCTGCGATATTTCGCACGGTTGCTTTTAATGAATAGGGAGATTTCTTCACGAGTTGATGCTGGAATATTAATGAAAAAGTTAGCAAGACAAATTCTTCCGTCAGGGGTTATTGTATAAAGTGGTTCGCCATCGTTGCCTATATTATAAATCCAACCACAGTCGAGTAGTTGGTTTAAAATGGGTTGGCAATCCATATAAGCCAACCAGTTGTTCGAAGAGCAACACATATCAAGCACCGTGTTTTCAGAAAGCGGTACTTCCATTTTGTCAAAAACGAACAGCAATATTAATTTGTTTAATGACGAATCACCCTTGACTTGCATAAACAATAAATCTCCATATTACTTGTTTAATTATATCATAAAAAACAAATTTGTAAAGAACTTTGATGAAAATTTTGCAAAAATATGACAAAAAAAGTTTATAAAGCGATGTTAATGTGTTATAATTACAATGTTATAGTATTATTTTGGAGGGGAATGCTTTGACCAAAAGAGAAGAACTAGATTTGTTTTTAGAAAAAAGTCAAGATTTAATAACAAGTAAATATATTTTGGCGGACGTAAAACTAGCTAATTTTTTGAAAGTTATAGCAATGTCTGAAACGCTTTTAGCATTGTTTCAAAACTGTTTAACTGATTTTGATTATCTCTTAGCTCAAAAAAAATATTTAGTTAAAACACAAAACGTATCTTCTGACAAGGGTGAATTTATCTTGCCACCAAACTCAAGAGAACTTTTAGCATTCACGTTTACTCTGCTTGTGGATATAGATTCTAAGCGCATAAATTTTGGCGAATTTCTAAATAAATACTTTTTCATAGATGGCAGTAGTTTTTCAGCTTATAACGCTTTTATAGAGAGTATGATAAAACCTTTTGTGAGCGCTGTAAAAACACTTGTGGAAAGTGTAATTGAGGGAAAGCTTCAAGACCCCATAGAGGCACTTGTTGAAGAAGAAAAGCGTCGTGCAGAAGAAAAGAAAATGCGTGAAATTGAGGCAAGAAAGGAAAAAGAACTACTTGAAAAGGCATATGGCACTAGTCTTAAAGCTATAAAAAACTTACTTATAGAAGACAAAAAGAAAATTGGTAAAAGCAAACTCTCAGAAACTGAAAAAGAAGAAGTGATTTTAATAATAGACATGTTTGCAAACGTAATAGAAAGCGAGGACAAAGACGCGATTAACTATGCATTTATTGCATATAAATACCTTGCTAAAAGTAAGCCGTTTTTGTTTTTTGGCAGAATTAATAAAATTTCCAAATACATTAAGGACGTAGTAAATGGAATTTAAAGAAAAGACTAAAAATAAAAATTACGTTTATCGCGGTAAAATTTTAAATTTACGAAAAGACCAAGTGATTTTACCGGACGGAAACGAGGCTATTCGTGAGATAATAGAGCATAGCGGCGGGAGTACGATTTATTGCGAAGTGGATAACAAAATTTTATTCGTTAAGCAGTATCGCTACGCTTATCAAAAAGAAATTTTAGAATTGCCCGCAGGCAAGCGGAACGAGGGGGAAAGTTTAGAACAGACTGCTATTCGTGAGCTTGAAGAAGAGGGCGGTGTTAAAGCTGAGCGCGTGGAAAAATTATTTGAAATTTACCCCTCGCCAGGTTATACGGATGAGACGGTCAATATATATAAAGCGGTAAACGTTAAAAAAACCGAAAAACATCTTGACGATGACGAGTTTTTAACGAGTTTATGGATAGACAAGGACGAAGTTAAAGAAATGCTCTGTAAAGGCGAAATTAAAGATGCTAAAACATTGATTGCACTATTGCAAGTGTTAAAATAGCGTATTTACTAAAATTAAACAAGGACAGGATATTATTTTGAAAAGGACAGACGTAAGAAACGTGGCGATAATCGCGCACGTTGACCATGGTAAAACAACTTTAGTCAACGAAATGTTGAAGCAAGGCGGAATTTTTAGGGACAACCAAGAAGTTATGGATAGAGTAATGGATTCGGGCGATTTAGAGCGCGAGCGCGGAATCACCATACTTGCTAAAAACACCTCTGCATTTTATAACGGTGTAAAAATCAATATTGTCGATACGCCTGGGCACGCTGATTTCGGTGGTGAAGTTGAGCGTGTTCTTAAAATGGTTAACGGCGTTTTAGTTTTGGTTGACGCGTGCGAAGGTCCGATGCCACAAACAAGATTCGTTATGCAAAAGGCATTAGAACTTAACCATAAACTAATAATCGTGGTAAATAAAATTGACAGACCCGACGCTAGGCTTTCTGAGGTGCAAGATGAAATTTTAGAACTTTTATTCGACCTTAACGCTAGTGATGAACAGATTGACAGCCCCATTATCTTCTGCTCGGGGAGAGCGGGCACGGCAAGTACCGATTATAAAGTACCAGGAAAGGATTTATCACCATTATTCGATATGATTGTAAATCATTTTGAACCGCAAGAAGTGGATATGGATGGCCCCTTCCAAATGCTGGTTTCTTCAATCGACTATAACGAATATGTCGGTAGAATTGGTATCGGTAGAATAGAACGCGGTAAAGTTTCGGTAAATCAAGAGGTGCAAACGTGCAACTATAACGTTACAGGTAAGGAAGTTAAAGGAAAGCTCGTTAGTATATATCAGATTGAAGGGTTAAGTAGGGTTGCAGTAGATAACGCAAAAGCTGGAGATATAGTTTGCATTAGTGGTTTAGAAAATATATCAATAGGTGATACAATATGCTCGCCAGAGTTAGTTGAACCCGTTCCCTTTGTTAAAATTTCCGAGCCGACGGTAGAAATGCTGTTCTCTGTAAACGACAGCCCGTTTGCAGGCAAAGAAGGTAAATTCGTTACTACACGTCATCTTAGAGATAGACTATTTAAGGAAATGCTAAAAGACGTTTCCTTGCGTGTGGAAGAGACCGACTCTGCGGACTCTTATAGGGTATGTGGTAGAGGCGAGATGCATCTTTCAATTTTGATTGAAACTATGCGCCGTTCTGGTTACGAATTTCAAGTTGGCGCACCAAAGGTTATGTATAAGCAAGACGGTGATAAAATATTAGAACCGATGGAAAGACTTATCGTCGACGTCCCCGAAGATAAAACAGGTAGTGTATTCTCAAGTATGGGCGTCAGAAAAGGCGAACTGTTACAAATGGAAAATATCGGTAGCCGTATTCGTTTAGAGTTTAAAGTCCCAGCAAGAGGTTTGTTTGGTTATAAGAGCCAGTTCTTGACCGAAACTAGAGGCGAAGGCGTTTTTAATACCCTTTTTTATGGCTATGAAGAATTTAAGGGTGAAATTGAAAGGCGTGCAACAGGCTCCCTCGTTGCGTTTGAAACAGGGGAAGCAGTTACTTACGGATTATTCAATGCACAAGGTAGAGGACAACTGTTTATCGGTGCTGGTACGCAAGTTTATGAAGGAATGGTTGTTGGCGTTTCTCCTAAAAATGAAGATATAAGCGTTAACGTTTGTAAGAAAAAACATTTAACTAACACTCGTGCCTCAGGCTCTGACGATGCACTCCGCTTAGAAACTCCTAAGATTATGAGTTTAGAAGAGGCTATGGAATTTATAAACGACGACGAAATGTTAGAGGTAACACCTAAAAACGTTAGAATAAGAAAAAAAACATTAGATACGGAAACTAGACTTAAACGTAAAGCCAAAGGCCTAGAATAAACAAATAAAAAATAAAAGCCCTTGCTACTGCAAGGGCTTTTTTGGTTATTTTTTACTGATTATAACGTGTTAACGAAAACGTATCTG
>JAZNMA010000081.1:0-6788 GCA_045579345.1 Christensenellaceae bacterium
TTCATTTTTGAGCGCGGCTAGTTTCCAAGAAACTACCCGCGTATTAACTGGGAGATTTCCCGCTGATGACTCAAACGGGAACTTTTATTATTAACGGGGCGGAAAGAGTTATCGTTTCGCAACTGGTACGAAGTCCGGGGGTTTATTACGGGCAGGCTAGCGATACTACTACCGGTAAAAAAACTTTTACTAATCAGGTTATCCCTAACCGCGGCGCGTGGATTGAACTCGAAACTGAACCGCCTAAAGATGAAGAGGACGGCTTAGATAAAATCCGCGTCCGTATCGATAGGACTCGTAAAATGCCGGTTACTTACTTTTTACGCGCACTCGGTTTTGAATCTGATTCTGATATTCTCGCACTCTTCGACAATAATAAATATATCAGACAGGAACTCGATAGAGATTCTAACGAATTTCGTACCCGCGCTCGCTCTCTCGAAGAAGTTTACAGACATATCAGACCTAATGAACCTACTACTAGCGTTGATAACGCCCTGCAACTTTTAAATTCGCTTTTCTTCGACCCTAAACGTTACGACCTTGCATCCGTCGGGCGTTACAAAATTACTAAAAAATTAGGCTTAAGGCGTCGCTTACTCGGTAAAACTCTCGCTGAAGATTTAGTCGATCAATCTACCGGCGAAATTTTACTCCCAGCTAATACTACCGTTACTGAGGCTGATTTAGATTTAATTTATAATACCGACTCCGGCTTGAAAGATTTTATCGCTAAAAAGTTGCTCAACACTACTACTTCTGATAATATCACTGATTCCGCCGGTAATATTTTAATCCCAGCCGGTACTACCATTACCAAAGATATTCTTACTTCAACAACGCTTGATAAAATCTGCGCTAACAAAAACTATTTAAAACTTTACTTACTCGGTAAAACTCTCAATGAAAATTTACTCGATTCTAACGGCAATATTTTAATCTCTAAAGGTGTTACCATTACAGAAAAAGATTTGGATTTAATTTTTAATACTGATAAAGATTTTATCGCTAAAATGTTAATCAACACTACTATTTCAGATAATATCACTGATTCCGCCGGTAATATTTTAATCCCAGCCGGTACTACCATTACCAAAGATATTCTCACTTCAACAACGCTTGATAAAATCTGCGCGAACGCTTTTCTTATTAAAAATCTCGTTTCTGAAAATGAACTCGATAAAATTTACTCGCAACGTGAAGCCGAAATTTTTAACCTTATCGAAGATGAAGTTCATAAAGGTTTTATCAATCCTATTCAAGTTAAAATTAAAACTGATAATGAACCTATCACTATGCTTTGTGCGCCTACGCTCCCCGTTAAAGACGTACGCACTATTTGCATTGCTGATATTATCGCAAGTATCGGTTATCTTTTGGATTTAATGGAAGGAGTCGGCAATATTGATGACATTGACCACCTCGGCAACCGCCGCGTTCGCTCCGTCGGCGAATTGTTGCAGAATCAATTCAGAATCGGCTTGGCTCGTATGGAGCGCGTTGTTCGTGACCGTATGACTACTCAAGATTCCGAAATTATTACTCCGCAAGTTCTTATCAATATTAAACCTGTCATTGCCGCCATTAAAGAATTTTTCGGCAGTTCCCAACTTTCCCAATTTATGGATCAACATAATCCGCTTAGCGAATTAACTCACAAGCGCAGACTTAGCGCACTAGGTCCCGGCGGTCTTTCTCGTGAACGCGCTGGCTTTGAAGTTCGTGACGTTCATAACTCTCACTATGGCAGAATGTGTCCTATTGAAACGCCGGAAGGTCCTAATATCGGTTTAATCGGTTCTTTGTCAAATTACGCTCGTATCGACCAATACGGCTTTGTTGAAACTCCTTACCGCCGCGTTGACGCCGCTAATCACAAGGTTACTAATGATGTTCGCTATATGACTGCTGACGAAGAGGAAGTTTTAACTATCGCGCAGGCTAATGAGCCGCTTGATGATAATGACTGGTTCATTAACGAACGTGTTACCGCCCGGCACAATCAAGAAACTACTTTGGTTCGCAGGGATCGTGTCAATTATATGGACGTTTCGCCTAAGCAGGTTGTTTCTATCGCTACTGCGCTTATTCCATTTTTGGAAAATGACGACGCTAACCGCGCTCTGATGGGCGCAAATATGCAACGGCAAGCAGTTCCGCTGCTTCGTACTCAAGCTCCGCTCGTCGGTACTGGTATGGAATTTAAAGCCGCTTGCGATTCCGGCGTTATGGTGCTTGCCAATAAAGCCGGCACTGTCTCTTATGTTGACGCTGATAAAATCGATATTCTCAATGACGACGGCTCTAAAAGTTTTTATAAACTTCAAAAATTTGTTCGTTCCAATCAAGGGACTTGTATCAATCAAACACCGCTGGTTGCTAAGGGCGAACACGTCAACGCACGTCAACCTATTGCTGATGGTCCCAGTACTGATCACGGCGAACTTGCTTTAGGTTATAACATTATCGTTGCCTATATGCCGTGGGAAGGTTACAACTACGAAGACGCCATTTTACTTTCTGAAAATCTTATCAAGCAGGATATTTATACTTCAATTCACATTGAGGAACATCAATGCGACGCACGCGATACTAAACTGGGTCCCGAAGAAGTTACACGCGATATTCCTAATGTTTCTGAAGATGCACTTGTTAATCTGGACGCCGACGGTATTATAGCCATTGGCGCGGACGTTCGCCCCGGCGATATTTTAGTTGGCAAGGTTACTCCTAAAGGTGAAACTGAATTAACTGCTGAAGAAACACTTCTCCGTGCTATTTTCGGCGAAAAAGCTCGTGAAGTTCGTGATACTTCTCTGCGCGTTCCTCACGGCGAATCCGGCAAAATTGTTGACGTTAAAATTTTTACTCGTGATAATAATGATGAAATGTCGCCCGGTATTAACAAGCAGGTTAGAGTTTATATTGCTCAAAAACGTAAAATTTCTGTTGGCGATAAAATGTCAGGTCGCCACGGTAATAAGGGCGTGGTTTCTCAAATTATGCGGCAGGAAGATATGCCATTTTTGCCTAATGGTACGCCTGTTGATATTGTTCTTAATCCTTTGGGCGTTCCCTCTCGTATGAATATTGGGCAGATTCTTGAAACTCATCTTGGTATGGCTGTGCGTGAACTGGGTTTTCAAATTAAAGCTCGTAAAGGTGATATTTTCGACAAACTTAAATCTTACGGCTACAACCTTGACAAATTCGGCATTCCTAATGTTGAAGATTTTGGTATGTGCATTGCTACTCCTGTTTTCGACGGCGCACGTGAAGAAGACGTTATGAATACTTTGGAACTTGCAGGGATTGTCAATGATAAAGGCGTTGTTACCGGTAAAACTAAACTTTTGGACGGCAGAACCGGCGAAGAGTTTGAAAATGATGTTACTGTTGGCTGTGTTTATATGCTTAAACTTCATCATCTTGTTGACGATAAAATTCACGCTCGCTCTACCGGTCCTTACAGCTTAGTTACTCAACAACCTTTGGGCGGTAAGGCTCAATTCGGCGGTCAACGTTTCGGCGAAATGGAAGTTTGGGCGTTGGAAGCTTACGGCGCATCTTACACTTTGCAGGAAATTTTGACTGTTAAATCTGATGACGTTGTTGGACGTGTTAAGGCTTACGAGGCTATTGTTAAAGGCAATAATATTCCTGAACCGGGCGTTCCTGAATCTTTCAAAGTCTTAATCAAGGAATTGCAGTCTATTGGTCTTGATATTAAAGTACTTTCCGGCGATTCCAAAGAAATTGATATTCGTGATGAAGAAGAGGAAGAAATTAAGGCGTACCGTGCTAAGGCGGCACAAGTTGCACAACCTGCCGATCCTGAACCCGAGCCGGAACCTGAACCCGAGCCTGATGATAATTTTGATGAAAACGACCTTGAACCTACTGCTGATGAAATTGAATATCTTAGCCGTGACTTTGCTAACCGCAACGATGATTCTTCATACGACGATAATTTCTTTGATGGCGGCTCTATGTTCAATGACGAAAGATGATTATGACGAATAACTAAAATTTCTTATCTTTTAAATTTTTTACAAATTGCCAACCACTATATTTATTATTTGTTTTTTCGGTATAGAGATAAATGTATTCTGGCGTAATTACTAAACACATTGCTAAATTTTTATATTGATTATGAAAAAACTTTTTAAAATCTTCGGTATCAGCTTGATATTCACCTAAAATTTTGCTAGAATTTTTTAAGCGATAACTATATTTGCAAATCATAATATCATTTCCTTTCGTTGATTTGTAAGATAATTATAGCATTTTTTTTTTTGTTGTTCAAATTGTAGTTAGTTTGACAACAATTTTTTTTTTTGATATTGTATAGCTAAAAAAAAATTAAGGAGGTTTTATTAAATGACTGAAGTTAAGAACTCAAACAAATTCACTATTATGCACAAAGACGCTTTAGCTAACGTAAATTCAGAATCGTTTAATTTCGCGTTAACCGTCGAGCAATGCTATGATACTGATACTGCAACTGCTCTTGACACTTTTGCTCGTGCTTATTGTAATTTAACTACTGATACTTATGACGATTGCAAAATTAAATCTGTTGTTAATCTTGATTCTTTGGCAGGAGGTAATTCATAATGGCTGCAAAAATTACTGTCTATCACGGACAAATAATAGAAGGCACTGAAAAAATCAACAACGAAGTTTTTAAAACGTCTATTACAAATATTCCAGTTGCCGGTGATGTGCCGCCTTTAAATTCCGATACTGCACTTGCTGTTACTAATTGGGCAAAAAATAATTACTTACCTATTACTGATGACATCTACCAACAAACCAAGTATGAAGAAGAAGTTTTACTTGTCGGCGATATTCTCGCTACACTTTAAGGAGGTTTTTTAAATGGCTGACACAGTTACTAACGTTAAAACCGTTGATATTCAAATGCTCGACGCTAACCGCGCTAATGCTACTACTATCAAACTTGATAATCCAAAAGAAAATTTGACTCGTGAACAAGTTTCAGCGGCTATGCAAACCGCTTTCGCTAATGGCTGGTTTTTGTGTAATAACGGTTCGCCTGCTATGTACCTCGGCGATGTTACTATTAACGAATCGATTAAAACTAAACTTGGCGGCGAAGATTTTTATGTTACACCATCAAGTTTAAATTTCTGGAATGAATCAGAAGGCGACCATTACACAAGCTTAGATATTAACGTTTCAGGCGCAACCATTCAGGGCTATAACGTTACAGACGTTGCACAAGACGCAGGCTATAACGTTTCAGTTACAATCTCTGATAATGGCTTAAAAGCAACAGTTCACCTCAACAATTTAAATCCTCAAAGCTCAACTACTTTTAACGTTGTCTTAATTATACAAGGAACTGCAATCACCATTCCTTGCTCCGTTCCAATCGAATAGGTAACAATCATGTTAGATGATTTTCACTCAAGCGTGTTAGTAGGCTATTTAAAAAATAAAATTAACAATTCAGCCTACTACCATTACAGATTAAGACTTTTAGCGAATTGCTGTACCTATGGAGAATTAAATGGTGGCATACAAATAATCTCTAATGGCACATCAACAAGAATTTTAGGCGTTAGACCCTGCAACAACTCATGGGCATGTCCCGAATGCTCGGCAAAACAAATGAGTCGATATTCAAAACGTATTGCCGCCGGTATTGACGCTTTATATAAACAAAATTTAGTACCATTTATGATGACATTAACCATCTTTCATTCCGTGTTGCAAAGTTGCGAAACCACTTATAATATTTTAAGAAAAACATGGGAATTATTCGACAGATCAAAAACCTGGAAACGCAAAAAGAAAAACAGCAACACATATTATACGAGCTCCGGTGCATGGTCTCAATTTTATCAAGAATTTCATTGCAACCATACAGTAAAAACGCTTGAAGTCACATATGGCGAACACGGCTGGCACCCTCATATCCACATGCTAATATGGGTACCTAAATCAAAATTACAAGAGGTAGCCAAATGGGAAGAAAAATTGCAAGCCCAGTGGGAGAATTGCGAACAAAAAGCGGCAATACAATTTCTGACGCCAAAACAAAACCAAATAAGAAAATTTTTAATATCAAAAACAGATAGAGCTGATTATAATCATAATGGATTATATATCTCCAAAACAGATACGGGAAAAATTAAAGCGTGGTCATCTGCTTTTTATCTCTGTGGATGGGGTGGCAATAACGAATTAACAGGGTTAAATGTAAAACAAGCACACGGCAACAACATGACGCCATTACAAATGCTGGAAAAATCCTATGATTTAAGATATAAAGACCCCAGCCAATCACAAAGACTAGCAGAACTCTACATGCACTTTGCTTACATAGTAATAAAAAATCGTATAAGCCGAGTTGCTTTTTCACGCACAGGCTTAAGACAAATAATTGACACTTGGTTACAAACCGAAACATTTAAATCCGTCCTAAAAAAAAATGCAAAGAAAGACATAAACCCCTATCACAATGTAGCTTGGTTCAATATCAAACAATGGCACGAAATTTGCTTCACTAATGACTATATGCACATACCAATAATACCGCTAATAAAACGATTCGCCTGTTATGAGAACGGATATGAACTAATAATAGAACTATTAGCAGTAAATGGACTACCACCACCACTGGCAAAACAACACCCAACAATAAACTATGCACAATACTTCAACGAAAAATGCGAATTGGTTGCATAAGTGCAGAGGCGCAAGCTGAAGCGGCTCCCGCCGCCGCCGCTACGCGGCTATCCCGCGTTTTAATGTTAGCA
>JAZNMA010000082.1:0-13437 GCA_045579345.1 Christensenellaceae bacterium
GGGTTAAGCCGGTGCTAACACCCGTTCAAGCTGCCTAAACCATAGTTAAACACCTCTAACGTTAATAGGCGAATACCCTGTATATCCCATTTAGTTAACTAAACGAGTTAAACACCTCTAACGCCCGTAAAATATATTTGACAAATCCCCATTAAACTATTATTATATAATCGTAACGGGGTTAGTATGCCTTAACCCCAATTAAACAATAACCAATTAAAGGGGGTAATTTAAAATGGAAGTAAAACAGATTTACGCACTCATTAACTCGGTCAATAAACAGCTATGGGGCGAAACCGCACAGACCACAAACGATTTATCGGGACTTATTGCACTCGGTGACTATGTGTTTTCAAGTTCGGAAAATCGCGACGTGTTTCTAAACACACTCGTTGACCGCATCGGTAAAACAATAATTAGAAATCTCGACCTTGAAGTTGAGTTTCCTAATTTCTTGCGAAACGAAATGGAGTTCGGTTGTGTTCTTCAGAAAATAAACGTTCAGATTTCGGACGCACAGGAGAACCGCGCTTGGAGTATCGGCGACAACGATTTTGTGCCAAATCAGTTTAAGATTGATAAACCTATAATCAGACAGTCGCTTTTCAGTAAGTTCGTGACGTGGGAATATGATTTGACCGTACCCGATAACCTTTATCGTTCGGCATTCACAAGTGCGTCAACAATGGGGTCTTTTATCGACGGTATTATGTCGGCACAGAGTGACGCCCTCACCCTTGCGCTTAACAACCTCACACACGTATCACTTTGTAACTTTATAGCCGAAAAGAAAAAAGCAAACAACGGTATTGTTGATTTGCTCGCTCTGTATAACACAGCATACCCAAACGCAACACTCACCGCCGACGAGGCTACACTCTCTAAAGAGTTCTATCGATTTGCGGGTATGATTGTACGTAATTATATCGGATATATGAGCGAACCGTCTAAACTCTACAACACAGACGGTATGCTCCGAGCAACCGCCCGTGACAATATGCACGTTCTTTGTTCGACTGATTTCTATAGCGCATATACAACAATGCTCTCATCAGATACATTTCACGATGACCTTGTTGAAATGCCACTTTTTGAGCGATACACCACACTACAGGCTACAGGCACAACCACACCGTCTTATAGTGGTAACACTTCAATTAGTGTAATTCCGTCGAGTGAAGACGGCGAGGACAATCCGACAACCGTAACCGTTAATTATGTTGTATGTATGCTCATTGACAGACAGGCAATCGGCACGACATACCGCGACATTTACACAGGCACAGACCGAAACAATAGAAACAGATACACCAATTACACTACAAGCGCAACGCTCGGAATGTTTAACGACACAAGTGAGAACGCCGTAATATTTGTAATTGGTGAGTAATCCACCGAAACGGGGCGGGGTCAATTCCCCGTCCCTTATTTAGTTAACGAAATGGGGTGAGAAATTGATTATAGATTTATATAAGAATACAAGCGACAACCGCGTGATTAATAAATCATTAACGCTAATAAGCACATACCCAAACGCGGTTTTTAAAGACGACACCGACGTTGTCGACCCTGTTTTGATTTTCGACGGGGCGTTTGATTTTAGTAACATAAATTATATACATATACCGTCATTAAACCGATATTATTACATAGGTGATATTACACTTTCACAACGTCGTCAATATGTATCATGTCACATTGACGTATTAATGACATACAAGAATTATCTATTAAATAAGACGGTTATATTATCCCGTTCGGCGAGTGTCTTTAACACTATGCAAATAGATAGAGATATGCCACAGGATAACGAAAACGTGATAACAACTTTACCGTTTGCCAATTCGTTTCAAGGTGAGAGTTTAATATTGACGGTTGCGGGCGGTGCGTCCACATAACAAGGGGGTGTTAATATGGCAACAATGCCACAAGAAATTTTAGACAAAATTTATTTAAGGGGATTCGAACCCGCCGACGGTTACAACCCATTATTTTTTACATATTCACATAGGCAAACATTCGAGTCGTATTATTCGGAGCAAATATCGAGCGAATTACCCATAGCAATAGCACCACTTAACTATTTAGGTAACCTTGAATACTCGGCTACTAATTTAGGTGAAAAAGTTGTTTGGATAGGTACGACCGACTCGGGGGACGAATCAGCACCCCCGCACGCAATAGGTTTAAAAATAGTAGGGAGTTACCGAAACGCACCCGCGGGGGATACACACGCAACTTGGGGGGTAATATATGTTTACTTTATAGACGAAAATGGCAATCAATTATCAAATCAGTTCGCTATTGACATGGAAGGTATCAACGACGCGTCGTTTGACCTACCCGCAAATTTTGGTAATTTGGTGCTATGTTTTAGAGAGGATATAACACCGCCACAATTTCAATTCGGTATATCCTACAAACTCGCAAGGCGTGACACAAGTAGTCAAGAGGAAACCCCGCGTATATTATCAGATAGAGCGGTTCATTTAGGCACACAAAGCGTCGGTCGACCTAACGAGCCATTTTTACAATGGTTTGAGGAAAACGACAACCCCGAATGGTTCAACCCACAAACACAAGTGCCCGAATTAACCGAGGGGGGCGGGGGCGGTTCGCTTTTCCGTAATAGCGTCGATATACCCGTGCCACCTTTACCGCCGTTCGAGATATGCGAAACGGATTTCATAAAAATTTACAATTTAACAAACGCGCAACTTTCCGATTTAGGTAATTATTTATGGTCAACAAACTTTTTCGATAATATTATAAAAAATTGGACTTCACCGTTTGAGAATATAATATCATTGTCGGTTGTTCCATTAATTAGTTTTCAAGGTGAAAACGAAATAATCCAAATCGGTAATACATCAACGGGCGTTAGTGCTAAACGTCTTTCAATATCACGCTACGAAATAAACATGGGGCGGGTGAATATTAAAACAATGTATAATAATTTTGCTGATTTTTCACCGTTCCAACGCCTTAAAATCTATTTGCCATATATCGGCATACGCGAATTAAACCCCGATGATTATATGAGGGGTAGCATAGAAGTTGTTTATCAAATAGACGTGTTTACGGGCGTTTGTGTGGCTCACCTTGTAGCACACAAAGGGGGCAAAAATTACGTTGTGGACACTTACAACGGCAATTTAACGATGCAAATACCAATAACGGGCGCGAACTATATGAGTGCGTTTCAAGCGTCGTTAAATGGGCTTGTAGCGAACGCAACGGGTCATTTTTTAGCGGGTACGATGCAAGGTATGAATATAAAACCGAGTTATGAAAAATCGGGAACGTTAACGGGTCAAAATGGTCGTTTAGGTGTTAAATATCCTTACATATTTTTCGATACGCCACAATTTAAAGCACCTAACGGATTCAGACAAAATCACGGCTATATATCAAACCTTGAGAAACGTTTAGGCGATGCAATCGGATATAACGAAATAGCTTTTATCGACTTAGACGACTTAACCGCGATAGATTCGGAAAAAGACGAAATATTATCGTTGTTAAAGTCGGGCGTATATGTTTAGTTAACTAAATAAGGGGGTGTTAAAATGTTCACTAACAAAATACGATTAAAAGACCAAATTAAAAACCTTTACGACGTTGCTAACGTTGAAAATGGATATAACTATTGGTTCAACAAATTACTTTGTTTTTGTCTTTCAATGTTTGATTACACAGGATTACCCGACACGATACCAAAACGAGAAATTGAACTAAATTTACTGTTGACGGGTCATTGTGTCATATTCGAGAAAAATGGAAATCTTTACACACAGCCGACAAGCGTATTTGCAAACGAGAAAAGTGTTTATTATTATCCCACACGGGCGGTATATGCTAACCCTGTATTAAATACCGAGAATTTAAAAATCGGGGAAAATGCCGAAATCGTTTACAACAACTCGCTACAGGATAATATTTTTTATTTACCGAGTGACGGGGGGTTAAGGACGTTTATACAAAGATACGCGCGACAGCTTGCCGACATTGAGAGTACGTTCAATATATACTGTGTCAATATGCGTATAACGTCATTCCCGACAGCATCAACCGACGTAGTTAAAAACAGTATACAAAGATTTTTTGACAAAATTACACTTGGCGCGCGTGGTATCATATCCGACAACGCTATTATCGAACAATTCAGAAATGTCGACATAACCCGTTCGAATGTAAAAGACGGATTATATGATATATTAATATCGCGTGATAAAGTTCTTGAAATGTTTTTGCGTGATATTGGCGTACGAATGTATAACCCGAAAAAAGCACAAGTACAAGTCGAGGAAATAGAGAGCAACGACCAACTTTTAATAATATCAACTAAAGATATGGAAGAAACGCGCATAAAGGGTTTTAAGGGCGTAAATAATCATTGGGGTATAAATATAGGGGTTAGGCTCTCAGACGACTTTAAAATCGATTCTAACGCGGTTAAAAAGGAAAATACGAACGGGGGTGATAACAATGTTAAAAGTGAGAAATAATACAAAATACGCGCCGTTTAAAATCAGCGACTTAATAAACAGGGGGGACACGGTCGGCGCGGTGTCCCTTGTCAACTCGATATTGACGCAAGAAATCGACGACGACTTTATTTTTTACCTAACACAAAAAGCTAAATATCATTTTATTACGGGTGTTCAAACAACCGACATATTGACCGCCCGCATATATGAATATTACAAAGAGAGAGTTATCCTTGACAAGTACGGCGACGAGTTCGAGGGGTGGGACGAGTTCACGGATTTTGACGCGTTTGTTGAAATGATTAAAACCACAATCGAAAATACTATAGTCGCAAACGCTGAACGCTATAAGAAATTATATAAGGCTATGACGGTCGAGTTTAACCCGCTATGGAATGTTGACGGAACGGAAACAACCGAACGCGAGTTGACACAGACAGGAACGAACACCACTAACAAAACAGGAACGGACACAACCGAGAACACAGGAACGGACACGAGCGAAACCGCGACGAGTGACACCACAGGAACGACAGGAACGGACACCGACACCACACAGAAAACGACATATAACGACACGGCTTTTTATGATACCGACAAGGTTAGTAAATCGAAAAATACAACGATTGCTAACACGGGTTCAAGCGACACCGAGGACACGCATAATAGTACAAGCGAAACGACATATAACACCGAGGACAAAAACACGCGAAACTTGAAAGACGTTGAAAAGATTGTCGTCGAGCGTCACGGAAATATCGGAGTGACCACAACAACCAAACTTTTGACCGAATTTGTCGAGTTTGCTGACCTCGTTAAGTTTGTTGATATTGTAGCGCGTGACGTGGTTAATTCATTTACATATATGGTTTATTAGGGGGTATGAATAAATGGAAAATATTATCAATCTTATAGTGAATAATGGTATTGCGGTCGTTGTAGTTGGGTATTTTCTTTATACCAATTACAAATTTAATGAGAAACTTGTCGAAACGTTAGCACGTATTGATGAGAAATTAGAGAGGGGGGTTTGTAAGTATGACAATGACAACGAGTAAAAACGGTATTGATTTAATAAAGAAATTTGAGGGATTCAGAACGCACGCATATAAAGCCGTACCGAGTGAACCATTTTACACAATCGGATATGGTCATTATGGTAAGGACGTGCCACCCAATATGACTATAACACCCGCACAGGGTGAGCGAATGTTAGTTGATGATTTAAAGGTATATGAAAGTAAAGTGCGCCTATTCGATAATATTTATCATTGGACACAAAACGAGTTTGACGCGCTTGTATCGTTTGCGTATAACGTCGGGTCAATTAACCAGCTAACACAGAACGGAACGAGAACAAAAACACAGATTGCTAACGCTATGGGTCGATATATCAAAGACGTATCGGGAAACCCTCTACAAGGACTAATAAGGCGTAGAAAAGCCGAGCATGACTTATTTATCACCCCAAGCGTTAAAACGCCCGTATACACCGAGGAAACCACTTTAAAAGAGGTTGTGGACGATATAATAAAAGACGTTTACGGAATTGAACCCGAGAGGGTAGAAAACGTTTATAAACAGATACGTCGACTTGTAAACAAACGATTTAGTTAACTAAATGGGGGTGATAATATGGTTAAAGTGACCAACAATGATATCTATATAACAAGGGGCAACACGGCAACAATTAATATAACCTTGACCGAGGACGGCGAGCCGTACACATTGAGAGAGGGCGACAAACTTATATTATCGGTTAAACGTCGTTATCCCTTTAATGATATGGTTTTGGAAAAGATTACAACAACGGGGTCTTTTGAATTTGCCGTTATTGATACATACGAACTATCGTTCGGTGTATACGACTATGATATAACATTTTATGGCGTCGACGGTTCGGTTGATACCGTTATTATCGGAACGTTTGAAATAGGGGGTGAGAGCCATGTTAACGGGTGAATTATCAACCCCCGTCGGAATGTCGGGGGAAATATACCGCGGTACGGGTGTAAGTGATTATAACGCCTTAGCGAATAAACCAACTTACAACGGGCATATTATCGAGGGTGATTTAACAAGTGAGAGTTTGGGGATTTGGCAACCTAAAAACTTTAGTACACAAGAACAAAATACCGGAATAAAATGGGTTGATAATAAAGATATTTATGTTAGAGTGTTAAAAACATATGACACATATCAATCACAAACCGCTTATTTTAATGTCGGTGATATAAATGTAATAAAAATTGACGGCACTGTGGACATTAATACTGCACACTTGCCCGCTCAATATTTCAGCATTGGAACACCTACTCAATTCATATGCACCTTTTATGAACCGCCGTCGAATAATATACTTTGTGTAAATTACGGGTGGACTATAAGCGAATATAATATAATAATTTTTTATACCAAAAATTAAGGCGGTGATTTAATGAAAGAGAAAAAGGATAAAATAAAATATGTGCAAGCGTCCGTTGTTGATAAAATCAACGCCGACGTTGTCATTTTGTTGGGTGAACGAACAAACGGAAAGTCGTTTTGTATTAAAGAATTAATGTTAAAACATTGCTACAAAGACAAGGTCGAATTTGCGTATATAAGACGTAACGCCGAGGACGTAAAAGACTATTTAATCGGTGAGTATTTCACAGACATTATTGCAAACAAGAACGGTCATAATTATGTCAAGGAATGGACAAACGGCGAGTATTCAACAATAGTCGCATACCGTAAATCGATATATTTTGCGAATGTTGACCCCGAAACGGAAAAGATAACAAGGGGGCAAAAAATCGGGCGAATGTTTGGTTTATCGGTTGCCGAACACTATAAGTCGCTCTCGTTCCCTAATATTAAATATGCATTTTTCGAGGAATGGGTAACAAACCGTTCATATTTACCGAACGAACCGAAGGAATTACTCAATCTCATTTCAACAATTTTTCGTTTACGCACGGACGGTCGTTTGTTCTGTATTGGTAACAAGGTGTCCCGTGTTAATCCTTATATGGGCGAATGGGGTTTAGTGTCGATTATGAAACAGCGCGGGAACACCGTTGATTATTACACATTAAAGGACAACGACGGAAACGAAACCCGTGTCGCCTCATATATGACACATACAAATAAATTCGGCGGTGGCATTTCGTTCGGTAACGCATCAAAAGCAATTCGCGGGGGTGAATGGGAAACGGACGAGCAACCACACTTACACGGACACCGTGACGACTACGCGTTAATATATAGCCTTGTTTTTAAATACGATTATATGTTTTTCTTATGTGAGTTCTTAATGGATAAAGACGGTAATTTCACGTGGTTCGTAACACCTAAAACAACACCGATACAACCACATACCCGCATCGTTGCAAATACATATCATATCAATAAACTTGCAACGGTCGGATTTGTTGGACTGAATAAACAGGAAAATTTGATATTTAAAATGTTAAGCGACGGCAAGGTTTGTTTTGCGGATAACTTGACGGGTACGGAGTTTAAACAGTGCTATAGAATGACACGCGGTATTGTTTTATAATTTAGTCAACTAAATAAAATTGGGCGGTATGTTTCACATGAAACATTGACCGCCCTTTTTTATTGGTTGTTCGGGATGATACCAATATATTCATTTATTAAGGTTTCAAATTCGCTTGTTTGTCCTAATGTGTACGTACTCGGTTGTAATATTATAGCGTGCCGTTGTTCGCAAATATATTTGTTTCCCTGTATGTCGGTATACATAAACGGTTGTTGGTTGTCCTCATAATAGTGAATTAATCGACCGCTATATTTATAGTCGAATGTAAAGCCGTTTTCGAAATCCTCAATAGATTTAAACGCCCTAACCGCTGATTTGCGAACGCCCGACACGGTTAAATGTAAAGCACCGTCTTTGTCTTTGTAGCAATATTTTTTCGCGCCCATTGTCTTAAATTCTTTATATAGTCCCTTTTCGGTTTCGTTCTCGAATACCCCCAACGGGTGTTTAACGCCTTTTTTATCGGTCGGCATATATAAGTTGATATCAATGTCGTTATCTTTCGACGACTGTTTTATGCGTTCTAATACACCTTTGTTATAGTTCTCGATTACGTCCCCAACGTCCCCCGTGCCTTTTATACTGTCCGTGTCATAGTATGCAACTTGTCTATCCATATCAACACCGTGGGCGGGGTCGGTTGCCATTATGTTAGACCATAGGTTAAAGCGACTTATACTTGTACACCACACACCGACGGCATAGAAAAAGAGTGTCGAGTAACTATGTTTCATTTCCTCGATTTTCATGTCGATAAAACGCATTTTAACACCCTCGCGGTTTTCGACGATATCATCTAAGTTATGCGAGTCCCAACCCTCATCAATATCGAACGTGATACCCGTTTTTATGACATCCGAGCAACTCATGCCAAATATACTATTAGCCTGTTGCTTGGCTTTTTGGTAAAAACTCTCTTGCCCCTCAACCCCCTTGAGAGCCGTTTTGTCGTGATATTTTGTAAGTATGAATAATAATACTCTTTTATCCAAATAACGTGCGTATGACGCCCACACGTGATTATACGTTATATCAAAATTATAACACATTGATAAACATTTCATATCGTAGTCGGTACACAGTAAACGACCCTTTTTGAGTTTGACGACACGCCCGTTGTCTATGACTTTATCTGTATTATCACGCTCGGTTAATTTGCTATAGCTTAGATAATGATTGTGTTTAGTGGCTCGGATATTTTCAAGTGTTACGTCGTATAATATACAATGGGTGTCACTATAGCGTTTTATGTCTTTCGAGCGAATTGGGAAAAACGGCTCACTCGGATATTTAAAACACGTCAATGTGTATAAGTAACTTGACGCAAAATCATACGACCAAACGTTATTTAATACTTGGTTAACCCTCAATATATTAGCATGAGTAATACCGCCTTGAAACGCACCTTTTAAAGCCATATACATAAATTCGGGCGGGACGAGTTCCCATTGTTTGCGAAAATACCAATAATCTAACTCATGCCGTAAAGCGCACCGCACCTCACCCGTTTGTGTTAGTGGTATCTTTTTAATATGCCCGTATTCGTCCCGAAACCATTTAATAATATGATACAATGTAATGTCGTCCATTTCACAGTAGTGTAGAGCTTTTTTAGATAATGGTGTAAGCGGTGAATAAGCGACATTATAATCCAAATCCCCGACGGCTTTATGTAAATTTGTGTATTTTTCAGCCGACAATTTAAGTGATAGATTTGTTAACATATACGAACACCTAAAAATGATATTCAACTCGGTTATTTTAAATTGTATCGGTTGTCTAATATTCCTCGCGCATAATTCGGATATATGCCAATTATTGTCCTCTAATATGTCGAGTAAGAATTGAGTTTCATACGACAAATTGTGAACGTATACAAATTTAGTAATATCGGGGTCGGATAGCTTTTTTAATATCACCGCAAAATCTAAAAACTCGCGCCCAAAATATACCTTGTCATTAATGCCAAATTGCCAAATATAAGGGCAACACACCTTGCGTATATCCTTGTAAAATTCGGGCGGTTTGGAAAAATCAAACGGTTGCAAACGCCCGTCAATTTCGAATAGTGATATTGTTTCGATATCGAATGTATAAATATTGTCGTCGTAATATCTATCTTTTATCCATATCTCATCGCTTTCAATTTCGTCAATTTCTGTATATGGTCTAATCCTCACTCTCATCGCCGACCTCACCCCCGTATTGTTCGTCGATTTCTTTAAAAGCATATAATACGAATGTGTCGCCGTCCCTGTATTTACTTATGTTATCGATAATGAGTTGATTTATTTCATCGGTTGTCATTTTCTTGTCTTTTCCATAGCCGTATATACGCGACCATTGGTCGCTATTTAATTTATCGGTTATGTCGCTCGTTGTCATAGCGTCCTCTAAATCGTCGATAAAATTGACATATGATTGAAAGTCTTTAACGCCGTACTTTTTGCCCTCTAACGTTTCAAAAGTTCCCCGAACGTTACTTACAACCGTCGGGTCTTTTTTATAGTATGATATTTTACTTGTTTTTGCTTTTTCTAACGCCCTTGCTAATCCCCGTAAGTCGTTCAATGTGTCGTCACTAATATTGGTATTCATTGAAAATTTGTTGAAATTGGTTCGTGATAAATCCGTGCCTTTTTCACTCTCTTTCAAATATATGTTTAAAAGTTCCTCGCGTGCCAAATTAACAACCTCGTTGCGTATGCCCTGTTTATCGAATTTATCTAACCTTTTATTCATTCGGTCAAATAACTTTTTGTCCTCTAATGATAATCCCATAATTACACCCCCTTGTCGTTGTGGTCGGTTGTTGCTAACCACAAACACACAAATATTAATCCAATGGTTGCTATAAATTCAATCATGTTATATCACCTCGTTTAGTTAACTAAATAAAAAGGGACGGGGGTTTGTCCTCGTCCCTGTGTCACCGTAACCGACCGTGTTAATTAGTGCTTAAGTGTTGCCATGATAAACGGCTTTTCGCCCTTTGTGATGCCACTCTCTTTTATAATGGTGAATGGTTCACCGTCGAAAAGCTGTGCCATATCGCGAACGTTGCGGGCGAATGTCTTAGACGTACAAGCGTAGACCCTGCCGTCTGTCGCCTTAATCGCGAAAACTTCGTCCTCTTTTCCGTTTTCCTTAATGTCGAGATATGTGATATATCCCTCAACCTCGATTTCTGTACCGTCCTCTAAATCCTTACATGACGTAATACCATTATCAAGTGTCATGCAATAAATATCAACCTTGTTAAAATCCTTGCTCATTTCCTTAATTTCTACCATGTTAATTTACCTCTTTTCTCTCATTATTTAAATTAGTGTTGTCGGGTTCGTTTTCCTCGCCCTGTGTGTCGTCGTGTGCGGGTTCGGTCGGTTTCGGTGTTTCCTGTGATATATTGATATTAGAGAGCTTACTCTCTATCATATCCGTTAGCTTGTTCTCAAGTTCGGTAACTTTGGTATTTATTTCGTCCTGCGGGGTTGGGGACGGTGTGAAACCGTCCACCATATCATCAAGTAATTTTCCTAAATCTGTTTTCATTCGTCGTCGCACCCCCTTATTGTTTTCATTATCTCGTCGATAATTAACTTAACCGCGTCGCGGTCGGTATGACGTTCGTCATACATTCTCTTTAACTCGGTTTCGTTCATATCCCTCGACATTCTCACAAACTCACAATGTTTCATATAATCGTCGGGGGTTATGCACCCCTTAACCGAATTTATAAGGTTAATACAACGGTTATAAACCGCGTTAAGTCTGTCGTGTATTAAGTCGGGTATGTCGTCCGATTCGATACAGGACACCCCAACTAAAATCATGTAACTTGATACAAAAACCTTTATTGACTCATTAACGTGTGCGCGTGTCTTTTCGCGCTCTCTGCCGGCTATCATTTTAGCTAAATCTTTACTATTCATTACTTATTACCCCCATTCATTTTTAAAGCGGTTGCGAGTGACTTAATTTCAAACTTTAAAACCTTGGTGTCGTCCTCGTCAAGTTCATACTCGTTGTCGATTTTGGCGAGCATTTCGTGCGCACCCTTACAGAGTGTGAGTAAATACTTCACACGGTTTTCAAGTTCGGTGATACGTGCGTTTTCGGTGTCCTGTGCGTCCTGTGTGTCCTGTGCGATGTCCTGTGTGTCCTCTGTGGTTTCCTGTGTGTCCTGTGCGTCCTCTGTGGTTTCCTGTGCGTCCTGTGCGTCCTGTGGCGGGTTCACGTAGTTTTTAACTTTTTCGCGAATTTTAACTTGTGTCAACGAGTTAAGTTCCTCAATGTCTAACTCAACCGCATCGAGAAATGCATCGACATTATTTCGAACGGGTAGCAATTCGGCGCATTTCGTGTGTGACATAATTTGTGTGTCGGGGTATGTGGTATATATACCGCCTGTGGCTACAAGCTGTGTAGCGGTCGATTTAGACATGCCCAAATCGTTGACTACGTGCTTTTGAAAAAGCTGTTTAGCGTCCTTGTCGTCACCGCAAATTTGATATGCAAGTATACACATATCACGCATTGAATTTCCCGCGGTTGTGTACGCCTTGTCAAATTTGGTGACGAGTTTCTTGTCGAGTGTCGTTGTGATGATTGCGTCGACGGTTTCAACCGTCTTTGTAAGTTCCTCTGCCTTTGTGTTTGCCATAGTTATTTACCTCTTTTCTCATAATATTTTATTGTAGTGGCAAGTGTCGGGGCGGGACTCGAACCCGCAACGTTACGTTTTGACGTAACAGGCTAACGAGGTTAAACAACTCGCGCCTATTGACTCCCTTATTATCAACATACCCGACATATATAATAACTTGTTGGGTTATTATTCAAAATTAGCAATTTCAATCTTAACGGTCATTTTCTTCACAAATTCGTGATATATAAAAGTGTAACGGTAAACAACCGCGCTGTTATGTATATCAACAACGGAAACAATGTGTGAGTCGCCTCTCGACATTTCCGAACGTGCTGTTGCTTTTGAGTTACTGTCGACCCATGAACGTAAATACTTTTCAATATGGTCGTTAAATTCCTCGAGTGATAAACAATTAATAATCTCCATAGTCTTTCCCTCTCTTTCGTCCTGTGCCTGTTTAGTTAACTAAATATTCAATTCGGGCATGGCTAACGCCCACCTATATACTACTACAACGGGGGTATAATTGCAAATTAACCTTTGTTAGAGGTGACTAACTCATTTAGTCAACTAAATGGGATATACAGGGTATTCGCCTATTAACGTTAGAGGTGTTTAACTATGGTTTAGGCAGCTTGAACGGGTGTTAGCACCGGCTTAACCCGTGTTAAGGGTGTCTAACTATGGTTAGAGATGGCTAACGGTGTCAAAAATATTTGACAAAATGTCAAGTAAAATGGTGTCGTATTCTT
>JAZNMA010000083.1:0-2569 GCA_045579345.1 Christensenellaceae bacterium
GTATATTCTTTGGGGTTATATTTTAAAAACGAGCGACCTTTCTAATTTGTTTATTATTAAGTTTGCCGAGCCGTTATTCGCTTGTACCGTTAGCGTAATTATATTAAAATAAAATATCTTTCAATGGCAATACTTAGTGGCGTTTGTTTTGATTTCTATAGGTATTATAGGAAATCAAAAGACGGTTGTAAATAAAGGAAAATCCCACAAAAAAACACGTGAGAAATTTTAAGGAGAAAACAATGAAGGTTAAAGCAATTAAAACGGTAAAAAATAGTTCCCCTATGCAAGAGTTTTTAGGTATAGAGATTATTGATGATACAGGTAGAGGCTCTCGGGTGCTTAATTTGCACCCTGAAATTGAATATCAAGAAATAAAAGGCTTTGGCGGTGCGTTTACGGAAGCTGCCGCCACGACATTGGATAAGTTGAGCAAAGAAAATCGCGAAAAAATTCTCAAATTATATTTTGATAAAGAATACGGTATCGGTTATAATTTGGGTAGAGTGCATATCAATAGTTGCGATTTTTCTTTGGGAAACTATACTTGCGTAGAAGAAAACGACGAAACGTTAGAAACGTTCCAAATCAATAGGGATAAAGCGTCGGTTATTCCTATGTTAAAAGACGCTATGCGATATAATCAAATTGATTTATTGGCTTCGCCTTGGAGTCCGCCTGCTTATATGAAAACCAACAATATGATGAATCAAGGCGGAAAACTTAAAAAAGAATATTACGAATTATGGGCACAATATTTTGTGAAATTTATAGACGCGTATAAAAAGGAAGGTATCGAAATTCAGTGCGTTACAGTCCAAAATGAACCCAAAGCAACGCAAACCTGGGATTCTTGCGTGTATACAGCGGAAGAAGAAAAGGATTTTGTAGAAAATTATCTTGGTCCTAAAATGTCCGATAGGGGGATAAAGATTTTCTTTTGGGACCACGACAAAGAACGAATTATCGACCGAGCTAGCGTCGTTTTAAGTTCTGAAAAAGCGTTGCAATATATAACGGGGGTTGCTTTTCATTGGTATTCGGGCGACCACTTTGAAGAACTTGAAATGTTTAATAAACTGTATCCAAACAAAGATTTAATATTTTCGGAAGGTTGCTACGAGTATAAAAGAGGCACAATTGATACCGTAAAAATCGGGGAAAAATACGCGCACGATATGATTGGGAATTTTAACAATTATTGTAATGCGTTTATTGATTGGAATTTGCTACTTAATGAAAAGGGTGGACCGAATCACGTTGGGAATTATTGCGATGCGCCTATTATGGCGGATACGCAAAAAAATGAAATTTATATTCACGATTCCTATTATTACGTTGGACATTTTAGTAAATATATCCAAAAGGGCGCGAAACGCATAGGTAGCAGTAAATTTACAAGTGCGTTGGAAACGGTAGCGTTTAAAAATCCGGATGGGAGCATTGTTGCGGTTGTATTGAACCAAACGGAAGGCGACGTAGAGTTTATTTTTAGATTGAAGGGAAAAATGATTAAATGTAAAGCGGAAAGCCATTCCATTGCAACATATATTATCACGGACATTGAATAGCTTTTAAAATAGCTCGATTTACGAGAGATAAAAGATATCGGTAGTAGAAAACGGAATATCTGTTTTTGCTATAAATATATGCGCCGCCAAAAGTTGGGCTGACTTTTGGCGGCGCATATATTTTTTTTGAGGATTTTTTTATAAGCACTGGGTGATATGCCATAGCGTTGATTAAAGGATTTTCTGAAAGAAAAAAAAGAGATGAATACACAAGTTTTTCCGAGGTTTCCGTTAAAGTCATTGTTCCTTCTATAATTAAGCTGCGTGCTAGCTCTAAACGTTTTGCTCGATAGTAAGCTTATAACGACTGTTTTGTTGTTTCCTTAAGGATATGAGATAAATATTCGTGGTCGAAATCAAAAATATTCGTCACCTCTTCCAATGATTGTAAGGGGATATGCGTATCAATGTAATGTATGGTTTGATAACATAATTCTTCGTTTTTGGACGGTTGAACAAAAGATTTCGTATTTTTGTTTTTTAGAGAGAGAATAAGTTCAATGAGTATTTGTGTAAAAAGCGTTTCTAAATATAATTGCGTATATGTAACTAAAAATAACACGAAGAACCGCTGGGAGATCCAGGGGGTCTTCGTGCTTATAGGTGATAATAAACGAAATAAATCACCTGTTAAGTTTTGGCTTTTTTCGGCGGATTATAACATAAATGCTTTTCAACAATTAAAACAGTTGTTACAAAAACTTTAAAAAATTGGAAATAATTTCAGTATTGCCTATATGGGTAGAATATGCAATAATTAAAGCCTAATTTTCGTCGACTAAATGGAAATTTTTGACTTGAGATTGGATGTGGTCGGGGAGTGGTTTGTTGCAAAATACATCGTCAAAAATAGAAATATGACATAGATTACTATAACAACCAAGATTTATTTTTGTGCCATCTATCAATAATACTTTGCGTTTGGATTGTTGGATTATCGCACGGCGAACATCATTTTCAAAAATAGAGGTATCTGTTGCGTACCCCGTTTCCGAAAG
>JAZNMA010000084.1:0-16856 GCA_045579345.1 Christensenellaceae bacterium
CCTGTGATTGCCCTAAAAATTTTCATATTAAATTATATTCTTTCTATTAAAAAAAAAGGACTTATCATAAAAGAAAAGTCCACTTTGTGTTTTAGTATTTTATTTAATTTTAAATACAATTATATTTTTATTTAATCTTGAGCGGAGACCTTTTACTGCCAACCGTTGCCATCGAAGAGTTTTCAATATCAAAGGAAAGCGAAATTGCTTCAAACACGTCGTCTATCGTCGTCTTTTCAATATTGTTTAATCTTTCGTTTACGTCAAACTCTTTATCTAAATATAATAAATATTTACCAAAAAGCATCATTTGTGAAGCAGTGCTCTCTCTACCCATTATAAAAGCACTTTTTAGCTGTTCTTTGCCTCGTATAAATTCTTGCTCTGTTATGCCTTCTTTTTTGAATTTTTTTAGCTCGTCAACTATTGCTTGTACAGCTAAATCGCGTTGCTCAGTATTTACGCCCGCATAAATTTCTAAAACGCCGTTATCCTTATACTGAGACGAATAGGAGTATACACTGTATGCAAGCCCCAATTCTTCACGTATTTTTTGGAAAAGTCT
This sequence comes from Christensenellaceae bacterium, assembly GCA_045579345.1. Classification (GTDB taxonomy): domain Bacteria; phylum Bacillota; class Clostridia; order Christensenellales; family Borkfalkiaceae; genus UBA1259. The sequence goes on from JAZNMA010000084.1 coordinate 566, forward strand.
ACTGCTCATTCCTCCGCCAAGTACAGTATTCGCTATTTGAAAAGCATCATTAATCTTTTCGTCGATAGCAAAGCCTTTCATCGCAAAACCTATGTGAGATTGTTCTATCCGCTTAGATTTATAGAGACTACTTTTCGCCAAAGGTTTAAATTCCATTTGTTTTGCACTTTTGCGCTTTTTAAACTTGTCTGCAAAAAGTTCTTCAACCAATTTTTCCGCCTTTTTAATATCTACGTCGCCAGCTATTGCAACAACCACGTTGTCCGGCGTGTAATACTTTTTCATATAGTTTAACACATCTTCTCTAGTAAATCTTTTAATATTTTTTGCCGGTCCTAAAATCGTTTGTCCTAAACCTCTGTTTCCATAATAGCTTTTTGCAAGTAAATCTAAACAAAGTTCTTCGGGCGTATCCTCACTCATATTAATCTCTTCAATTATAACGCCCTTTTCTTTTTCCAGTTCTTTTTCGTCAAACTCAGAATTAAAAAATATATCTGACAACACGTCTAGCGATTCGTATAAATGTTCACCGGTGGATTTTGTATAATAACAAGTAATTTCCTTACTTGTAAAAGCATTTATCTGTGCACCAATCCTATCGATATGGTCGGAAATTTCAAACGCAGTTCGCCTTTTAGTCCCCTTAAACATTACGTGCTCAATAAAGTGAGAAATCCCGTTTTCTTCGGGAGTTTCGTTATAACTACCTGTCTTTACAAGCACGCCTGACGATACGGAAACGAAACCTTGCATTTTATTTATAACCAATCTCAAACCATTATTGAATGTTTTAATATATCTCATATTCTCTCCAACTATTTTTAACTTATGTTTTCACTTACGGTCACGACTTTAAAGCCAACGCTATCGTAATAGGACAAAATATCCGGCAGAGCAGATAGCGTATGTTCTTTTGGATGCATAAGCACCAAATCACCATTTTCTAAATTTGAAGTTGCTCTTTTAATAACAAGTTTACGGTCTTTATCTCGCCAATCGATAGTATCTTTCGACCACATTATAACTTTATAATCTAAATCAAAAGCACATTCAAGCGTAACAGCTGAAAAACTTCCAGATGGCGGAGCAAATAAGGTTGGTTTTACACCGCAAAGCACTGTTACTATTTTATCTGTCAAAGATATTTCTTGATAGTTACCTTCATAATTTAATTTCTTATGGTCTTTATGAAAGTAACCGTGATTAGCAATTTCATGACCACTTGAAACAATTTTAACCAGCGTTTCACCATTGTCATCAGCCCAGCAACCACCAACGAAAAACGTTGCTTTAACCCCGTGCTCATCTAATACGTCAATTATTTTATTAACAACTGCAGTGTTTTCATACACGTTGAACATAAGAGAAACGTTTTTTTCATTTCTATTGCCGTTATATATTGCCGAAACTTCGTCTCCTCCGTAAATTGGCACTGTTGTTTCTGGCAAAAAACTCACCGCACAAACGACTGTAATTATACACAACAACAATGCATTTGTTATTACGGTAATCTTTCTGTTTGTTTTTTTCATTATATAACCTCCATATAATTTTATGCTTATATGAAGTTATATAATTACTTTTTATTAGCCTTTATTTTCAAATAATTTCAATAAAAGCTCTATAATAAACTGAGCAAATCTAAATAAAAATATGCAAGGCTCTCGCCTTGCATATTTTATATTAAACGAACTATTAGTCGTTTACAATTTCCAAAAGTTTAAGGTCTATGCCCTTTTCACCAATCTTTATAATTTCCACCTTAACCTTATCACCGATATGCAAAACTTCTTCAACGTTATTGATGCGCTTTTCGCTCATCTTGCTTATATGGATAAGTCCGTCTTTGCCAGGTGCTAATTCACAGAACGCACCGACCTTAGGTAAAATTCTTACAACTTCACTGATGAACATGTCGCCCACTTCAGGGTCTTTTGCGATTGAAAGTATAATCGCTTTTGCCCTTTCAGCATTCTCCACGTTGCCAACCGTTGCAATGTTTACTCTTCCGTCGTCGTCTATGTCAATTTTAACGCCTGTTTCTTCGATAATCTTATTGATTACCTTGCCTTGCTTACCTACAACGTCACCAATCTTTTCTGGGTCAATATTGAATGATATAATTCTAGGTGCAAATTGAGAAAGTTCAGCCCTTGGAGCGTCTATAACTTCAAGCATCTTGCTCAATATATATTGTCTACCAACGTTTGCTTGCGCAATAGCTTTTCTTAATATCTGCTCGTCAATTCCCTTAATTTTAATATCCATTTGTATTGCGGTAATACCATTTTCAGTACCAGCAACTTTAAAGTCCATATCTCCGAGGAAATCTTCTAATCCTTGAATATCTGACAAAATAGAAACTTTGCCCGTTTCCGTATCTTTGATTAATCCCATTGCTATACCTGCAACGGGTGCTTTAATCGGAACACCTGCATCCATAAGTGCTAAAGTAGAACCGCAAACACTTCCTTGTGAGGTTGAGCCGTTTGAACTCATAACTTCAGAAACTATTCTGATTGCATATGGGAAGTCTTCTTCACTAGGAATTACTGGTTCTAACGCTCTTTCAGCTAGCGCGCCGTGTCCAATTTCACGTCTACCAGGACTTCTTAACGGTTTTGCTTCGCCAGATGCATATCCCGGCATATTATATTGGTGCATATAGCGTTTTGCACTTTCGCCATCTAGTCCTTCAAGTTTTTGTGCTTCACTAAGCATTCCTAAAGTGCAAGTAGAAAGCACTTGTGTCATGCCACGTGTGAACACGCCTGAACCATGAACTCTAGGAAGCACGCCTGCCTCACACCAAATCTTCCTTACTTCATCCAACTTTCTTCCGTCGGGACGAATACCAGTATTGGTGATTTTAGCGCGTACTTTTTCCTTTGTCATATAATATAGAGCATCTTTAATTTCTCTTTCCTTTCCAGGGAATTCTTCTGCAAAATGCTCTAAGCAATCCTTTTCAACTTTATCTTGACCAGCTTGTCTTTCATGACGGTCAAAAGTATCGAGCGCTTGGTCGAGCATTTTATCTGCATATGCTCTTACTGCATTGTCAATATCTTCCGGAACGTGATAAAGTTCAATTTCTTTCTTGGGCTTGCCGATTTCTTTAACGATTTCTTCTTGGAATGCACAAAGACGTTTGATTTCTTCGTGTCCAAACAAGATTGCTCCAACCATTTCATCATCGCTAATTTCGTTTGCCCCTGCTTCAACCATCATAATTGCGTCTTTTGTGCCTGCTAAATTAAGGGTAAGCACGCTCTTTGCTCTTTGTGCTTCATCGGGGTTAATAACGTATTCACCGTCAACCATACCAACCACTACGCTTCCTGTAGGGCCTGCAAACGGTATGTCTGAAATGCTGATTGCAATCGAGCTACCAAGCATTGCAAGAACTTCAGGCTGAACGTCGGGTTCAACTGAAAGTGCGGTTGCAATAACGATTACGTCGTTAAATAAGCCCTTAGGGAACAAAGGACGGATAGGTCTATCGATAAGTCTGCTCGTTAAAATAGCCTTATCACTAGCTCTTCCTTCTCTTTTCTTAAAACCTCCGGGAATTTTGCCAATTGAATACATCTTTTCTTCAAAGTCAACACCCAAGGGGAAATAATCCATTCCATCACGAGGACTTGCTGCCATCGTAACGTTTACCATGACCGCAGTGTCGCCACAACGTACTACGCAAGAACCGTTTGTTTGTTCTGCATATTTGCCAGTTTCAACAACAAGTTCTCTGCCCCCAACGGTCGTCTTAAATACTCTAAATGTGTCTGTCATTGTTTTCTCCTTACAACTCTTATTTTTTGAACGCCACAAGCTACCCATGTGACGAAATTTTACCTTCCATTTACAAAAAATCGGGCGACAAAAGAATTATGTCGCCCCGATGTTTTACTTTCTTAAATTCAAATCCGCGATAATCTTTCTGTATCTTTCAATGTCGATTTCTTGTAAGTACTTTAAGAGTCCACGTCTTTCACCAACCATTTTCATAAGACCACGTCTAGAATGGTTGTCGTTCTTATTTTGAATAAGATGCGCATTTAAGTGATTAATTCTTTCAGTCAAAAGTGCAATTTGAACTTCTGCTGAACCAGTGTCGCCTTCATGACGACCAAACTTTGCTATAATTTCTGCCTTCTTTGCTTTTTCCATTTTAATTTTACCTCCTATTTTTAATGGAATAATTCGCTTTAAACAAAGCTTGGGGTGGAGAGCCCACCAAACCTTGCATAAAGTATCAAGCTTACTTAGTATATCAAAATTATTTCCTTTTGTAAACTGTTTTTTTCTTATTTTCAGTATTTTTAATTGAATTTGAAAATTTTTCTTGCTATTACGTAAATACCTTTACATATTTTACATACAAATTTATTATTTGATGATGCTAGTCCTACGAATTTACGTTTACACTTTTTGTAGGTGATTTTATCTTTGTTTTTAAGTAAATTCCAAATCTCTCTCTTTTTTTGATAGCTTTCCTTAGTCCCTATTTTTATTAAATAAATGCTATTTGCTGTCATTAGTATAGAAATGTGCGAGAGCATGTATCTATAAAGTTTTGGTCTAGTGCTCGCTATGCTATTTAAGTTGAAACTATCTATAATTATCTTGGTTACGCGAATGTGCTGGTCTATTCTTTTCATTAAAATACTTTCCGCAACCGATTGGTCTGGTCTTCCTATGAAATACCTGTAAAAGTCCACGTCTATATAGTAAAAAGTCTTAACGTGAGGCAACGGCTGATATATCAATATATTGTCAACGTAAAACGTATGTTTGGGAAGTTCTAAACCAATGTCAAGTAATAGCTTTGTCCTATATATTAGACTGTGCATTGTTATAAATTTTCCAACTTCAAATTTCTTTGTTTCTTCAAAGTCAAACTTTCTTCCGACGGGACATTCTTTTTTATAGTCAACTCGCCGTTGCGTATTATTATAGACGTGTTCATACACGTAATTTACCATCACGCAATCAATTTCTTCATCGTTAAAAGAACGCAACTTGTCCATAACTACACTAAGCGCTTTCTCGTCTACCCAATCGTCAGAATCAACAACTTTAAAGTATTTTCCCGTCGCATTTTTTAAGCCTACGTTACATGCGTCTCCGTGTCCACCGTTTTCTTTATGAATAGCTTTAATAATCTCTGGATATTCGCTTGCATATCTATCCGCTATCTCTTTGGTATTATCTTTAGTAGAACCGTCGTTTACAATTATAATTTCCGCATCAGTGCCAGCTTTTATAAGCGAATTGATACATTTATCCATATATTCAGCAGAATTATAACACGGCACGACAAAAGTAATTAACTTCATATATTCTCCTATTCGCCAAAAAATAATTTTTCTTTATTTTGCTTTATAACGTCTAACTTATTGAGATAAGTTATCACGTCTTTTGGTGACGCAACTCGTTCTATTCTTTCGCCACCGTTCCATACGCGTTTACTTATAGCGTTCGCCCCGCACGCAACGTTGCACGCTATTTCTTCCATTATGTCCACGTTATATATACAAGATTTGCCTGCTTTTGCATACCCAACGTTTTCCAAATTCCCCGCCATATATTTTTGCCTATATAGGTAATACGGATTATAACCGTTTTTCATCAAAGTTTCTTTTGCGTAAAAAACCATATCCGACACAATTTTTCCTGATAATCTCTTTTCAGTTTCCGCTAAGCGAGAGCCTTTTTTTATGCATAGCGTATGAACGGTTATATTATCAGGACTAAGCGATTTTGCCATATCTAGACTATATTTAAAATCTTCAAAATTTTCCCCGTCAAGTCCGGCAATTAAATCCATATTCACTACAAAATCTTTTTTTGCAAGTTCATATTTGTCTAATACGTCTTTTGCCGTATGGTTTCTTCCTAAAAGAGCTAAAGTTTTGTCGTTAAAAGTTTGTGGATTTATACAAATCCTCGTAACACCGTAATCTTTAAGAAGCTTTAAGTTACTTTCGGTTATTCTATCCGGTCGCCCTGCTTCTACCGTGTATTCCACTCCGCTGTTTATTTTATACAATGCTTTTAAAATTTTTTCAAGTTGCGTATCGTTAAGTGAAACAGGAGTTCCTCCTCCTATATAAATACTGCGTAATTTTTTCACAAAACTTTTACTATACTCGATTTCGTCAACTAGCGCATCAACGTAAACGTCTACGTATTTTTCTACACTCTTGACGTCTGCACATATAAATGAACAATATTTACATCTCGACGGGCAAAAAGGTATAAACACAAAAAAATCCGTATTTTCGTCGTTTGTTTCATATATTCCCTTTTGCGAACTTATAACGCCCTCTAAAAGCGCGGTTTTTTCACTACTTACTTTCATAACGTCAGTAAAGAATTCCTTAAATTCGCCCGTTTTTACAATCTGTTGATATGCAAGTTTAGTTGGTCTTATCCCTGTTAGCGCACCCCACGGAAGTTCCACTTTCAAACTTTTTGAAAGTGCTTTATATATAGATAGTTTGGCGTAGCGTTTTACTAATCTTTTATGCTCTATCTCATCACCATAACTTATAAGGTTACCATATGCGTAAACTTGTCCACTTACAGTAACCGTATTTATTAGCTTATTCTCGCTTTCCTTAAAACGATGTCTTATATTCAATTGGTCTGCGCCATCGAAAAGATTAACAACTTCAATCAGCTCGCTTTGGCAAAAATTTAAATTAGTATCAATCATAGTCAACCATTCTATTATATTCTCTTTCGTGCGAAAGGGTAGTAAATTCTTCGTGACCAGGGTAAACGAAATAATCCCCCTCTAGCGCAAAAAGTTTTTTTACGGATTTTACTAGCTCTCTTCTGTTTCCAGTCTTAAAATCTGTTCTGCCAACGCTTTCTAAAAACAAAGTGTCTCCCGTAAACAGCATGTTTTCCACCAAAAAACACGCCGAACCATCAGTATGCCCCGGCGTCATCAACACTTTTATTTCTATATCGCAAACTTTCAAAATCTCACCGTCATCAAACGTGTAATCGGCTGTTAAATAATCGAACTTGCGCCCAAAATCGCTACTTAGATTATCTTCGTTCAAAAGCTTTAGCGCGTCTATTTTACTTATATATATTTTTGCGCCATCGTCTTGAAGTTTCTTAGCGTTCCCTGCATGGTCAAAGTGAGCATGCGTAAGCAATACGGCTTCAATCTTAAAACCACACTCACTTTCTACTTGTTTAACCTTTTTATAATTTTCTCCGCTATCTATAACTACGGCGCGATTATCTTCACCCACCAAAAAATAGGTGTTTACCCTTAATGGCCCTGATGATAAATGATATAATTTCATTAATTTGCAGTCCTAAATACGTCTATTATTTTTGAATCTTGTTTTAATTTATTAATTAAATTATTTAATTCGTCTTTACTATTTAAACGAATATGAAAATCTATAATTGCTTGATTATTTTTAGTATCCGTTCTTCCGTTAGTTGAAACTATTTCTAATTTAAGTTGAGAAACTATTCCCGCAACAATTGTTAAAACCTCTGTTTGAGTATTACCAACGACTTTTATACCTGCATTATAAACGCTGTCGGTTGTATCCGTCCACGCAACCTCTATAAGCCTATCACTCTCGATATTTTTAAGGTTAGGACAATCTCTTCTGTGCACGGTAACTCCGTGTCCGCGCGAAATAAAGCCCACAATGTCGTCACCCGGAACAGGATTACAACACCCTGCAAATCTCACCAAAAGCCCCGCCATGCCTTTTACTTTTACACTGCTTTCTTGCTTTTTGTTGGATTTAAAGAATTTAGTTATTTCTTGTTGAGGTTGGCTCTTTCTATAATAGTCTATAAGTTTAATCAGTACTTGATTAACAGAAACTGCGCCGTAACCTATTGAAGCAAACATTTCGTCTTGATTGTTAAACGAAAGTTTTGTTGCTATGTGCAAGAATGCGTCCTCGCAAAGCAAATCGGAAAGAGAATAACCTCTGCGCTTAGCCTCTGCATCAAGCATGATTTTGCCCGTTTTTACGTTCTCGTCTTTCATCTCGCGCTTAAAAAACTGTTTTATCTTGACACGAGCACTAGAACTTTTAACTATTTTAAGCCAATCCCATGACGGACCTTTAGATGAAGATGAGGTAATTATATCTACCACGTCGCCCACTTGTAAAACAGTGTTTAGCGGAACCATTTTAGAATTTACTTTTGCACCGACGCATTTATTCCCGACCGCAGAGTGAATACTGTACGCAAAGTCAAGTGGCGTAGCGTCTTTAGGCAATCTTATAACGTCACCTTTAGGAGTGAATACTAAAACCTCAGAACTATATATGTCGCCTTTTAATGAATTTAAAAACTCTTTACTGTCTTTTAATCCGCCTTGCCACTCCATTACCTCTCTTATCCAAGAGAGTCTTGTATCTAAATCGTCTGCAACATTTTTGTTCTCTTTATACTTCCAATGCGCTGCAATACCATATTCAGCGGCGTGATTCATTTCGTATGTTCTAATCTGAATTTCAAATACTCTACCGAAATTAGTTACGACCGTCGTGTGCAAAGAGCGATACATGTTAGGTTTTGGCGTTGCTATATAGTCCTTAATTCTACCTGGTACAGGTTTCCATATATGGTGAATTTTACCAAATACTTCATAGCACTCGTCTACCGTGTTTACTATTATTCTTATCGCTACTAAATCATATATTTGCTCGAGAGTTTTATTGCGCTCTTTCATCTTTCTATAAATACTGTAAAGATGCTTTTTGCGACCAAAAACTTCGCCCATTATCCCAGAATCTTTAAGCAAAATATTAACTTCTTTTACAACGTGGTCTACTAACTCCACGTTAGCTTTTACTTGCTCTTCTATGTTTCCTGAAAGATATTCGTAAAATTCCGGCTCTAAATATTTTAAACATAAATCTTCAAGTTCACATTTAATCTGTGAAATACCTAGCCTATCGGCGAGAGGTGCGTATACGTCTAGCGTTTCTCTTGCCATTCTTTGTTGACGCTCTTTGGATAAAAAATTAAGCGAGCGCATATTATGAAGTCTGTCAGCAAGCTTAATGATAATTACCCTTATATCCTTTGCCATTGCAACGAATATTTTACGGAAATTCTCAGCCTGCTCTTCTTCTTTTGAATTAAAACGGATTTTTTCTAATTTAGTTACGCCAACTACCAGCTCTAAAACCTCTTCTCCAAAATCCTTTTTTATATCACCCTCGGATACTGGCGTATCCTCTATCACGTCATGCAAAAATGCCGCTGCAACTGTTGCCGCGTCTAAACCTAGCTCTATCAAAATTCCCGCAACTGTACAAGGGTGAATAAAGTATTCTTCACCCGATGCGCGCTTTTGATTTTCATGCGCTTTCCTAGAAAAATCATACGCCTTTTTAAGCAGTGCATAATCTTTTCCATTATATTTATTTTCCATGCGTGACAAAATTTCTAACATATTAACCCTTTAATGAATAAATTTTACTATACACTTTTGAATTTGTCAATGTGTTTTTTACTTTTTCGTTATAGCTAAACACCCCGTTTTTAACGTAAAATATTTTCAGCTCGCAAAAAACTTCCAAAACAAACAATGCCTGATAAATTTCAGACTTGCTAAAGTGCTTATTACAAAACGCAACAGCGTTCTTAAAAGGTTTTCCGACCAAATTTTTAAGCCTATTAAAAAAGTCTATAAATTCAGTTCTTTCCGTGCTTAAACAATCAAATTGTTTATATCCGCAATTTTCTTCGACGACTGAAACTTTTGCTTTCGTATCAAAATATTGAATGGGTTTATCTAAGTACGTTACCTTGTCAAATCCCTCGGGAATAAACGACGGTAGTACACAAAGTTGCACGCCGTTCTCTCCATTGGGTTCAAATATTTTAATTGAACACGAACTTGATTCAGGATATTTACTTAAGTTGATAGGGTCTGAAACAATGTAAAAAGTGTCCGCATTAAACACCAAATCTTCCTTCTTTATTGACAAAATCGGAGGTTTATCATAATCAATTAGAAGTTGCTTTAATTGTCTATAAAACACGCTCTCGCTAATACCAGAATAATCACCGTACTCTGGGCATACGGCGCGAACGTACCCTTTTAACGATTCATGATTTTTAAAATTTGATAAGTTTATCTCAAATATTACCTTTTTCTGAATAGGTAACGACAAAGGTACTACATTTTTTTGCCCATTAAAATCAAGCATTTCAAGCACGTCTGTTTTAAAACTAAAATGTGCCGAACCCGCTTTTAGCGGAACAGAATCTACCTCATATACTTTTGTTGTGAATAACGGTCGCCTGTTCCCGACCCCAAATGGTTCTAACATTTCTAGCTCTTTTGCAAAGCGTATTGATATTGGTTTAGTTATCTCCCACTCCGCATTTATAATTTGTCTTGTATCTATTTTTATATTGTTTTCTTTAACAAAAGAATTGAGTAAACTTGAAAGCAGTTCAAAATTCTCTTTTTTTACTGCAACACCAGCTGCTTGTGAGTGTCCACCATAAGAAATAAGAATATCTTTTACCTGCGTTATTGCGTCATATATATTAAAACTTTCTACACTTCTTGCAGAGCCTTTTAAATAGTCGTCATGCCCAGCAAACACAATAACCGGACGGCAATACTCCTCTACTAATTTTGCAGCAACTATACCGACAAAACCCACTTTCCAATCCGTATCGCTAACTAATATAATTTCATCATTCTCGCGCTTTTGCTCTTTAATTTTTTGTTTTGCTTGCTGATAGATTCTATCACACTCGCTTTGGCGCGCTATATTATAACTACAAAGCAATGCCGACAATTCAAAAACTAATTTTTCGTCGAAAGTTGTAAATAATTTTAAAACTGATTTTGCATCGCCCATTCTTCCGCCAGCATTTACTCTAGGTGCTATTATGTATGCAAGAGTTTGTGCAGTAATAGGTTTATTGTTATCCGACAATAAATATTTAAACTGCATACGCAAAGTTTTTTGATTATTGAATAATTTTAGACCTTCTACAACTAAATCTCTATTCTCACCAATTAGGTCCATGCTGTCAGCAATGGTTGCTAAAGCTACTAAATCTAAGTTTTCATCTGCTTTTTCTTTGATTAAAGCATAGCCAAGTTTATATGCAACCCCTGCACCGCAAAGTTCAGAAAACGGATAATCTTGACCGAAAAGTTTAGGATTAATTTTTATACAATCAGGCAAGTCTTGTGGCGGTTCATGGTGATCTGTCACTATTACGTCAACACCTAAATTTTTAATTTCTTCAATTGTGTCTGCGCCACTAATTCCGCAGTCAACCGTTATCAGTAGGTCAACACCTTTCTCTTCCTTTATCGTTTTAATTATATTAAAATTTAGCCCATACCCCTCGTCGCGCTCAGGAACGTAACAATCGGCAACAATACCTAGCTTTGTTAAACAATTATATAATATTGCCGTCGCACAAATGCCGTCAGCATCATAATCTCCAAAAATTAAAATGCGTTCATTTTTTTCTTTTGCTTTGATAATACGCGTAACAGCTTCTTGCATGCCACTTAGTAGAAAAGGATTATGAAAACCTTTCTTGCTAGGTGCTAAAAATGCTTTGGCTTTTTTAACGGTGTCCACGCCACGGTAAAATAAAAGCCTTGCAGTATCAAACAAGATACCACATTCGCTCGAAATTAAAACAACTTCTTTAATTTGTTGCTCATTAAGTTTTTTACCGTATATTATTTCCATTTTTTTTAATCTTTAAATCGAATAAGGCGGAATGATTTCCGCCTTATCTCAACAATAAACTTTATTTAATTTATTTCTTCTTCCCTTTAATTACTGCCCACAATAATGGAGCGCCAAAGTAAGAAGATGCAATTGCACAAAGACCTGCTATAGCAATTTGACCGCCAACTATCATCATATAAGGCGTAAAGAATGCTGATATCGCAACGGCAGCAATTAACAAGACAGCAGTGATGATTAAATATTTAAGTATTTCCGCTTTATTAACTTTTTCCGCAATTTCAAAAGTATCTACTTTGCTTGAATTTTTGTATTCTTCGTTAAGTCTGTTTACTGTCGATAACGCTATAGCCGCACCGAATACTATTGCCAGCCCTAAAGAAACGCCTACGAAAGGATATGCGGGGATTCTAGTAATATTCATCAAAGATACAAAGAGCAATCCAGCTAAAATAGAGGAACTTATAGTAGCTACAGCACCTGCTAGTTTTTCCATAATTATGGCATATACGAACACAGCGACAACTGCAATGCCTAAAGCTAAAACTACCCAGCCCATATCACCGTCTTTATTCGAAACAACTTCGTTAATTTCAACGGTAACTTTTAACGTCTCTGAAAGTTTTGATTGAACGTATTCTTGAAGCTCGCCAACTTTTGTTGGAACCTCTTTATTAAATTTATAAATTAAAACTTTCCCTTCACCAAGTTCTTGATATGCATAATCTTTTGGATTTATATCATTATCTTCAAAGAACTTTTCAGTCTCGTTACGAACTGTTTCTATTCCTGTTCTTTGGTTAGTTGTTACTCTAACTTCAAAACTGTCTTTATAATCTACCGTTTGATTAAAGCCTAATGCAAACAATGACATTCCGACAACCAAAACAACTAGCGAAATCACGATAAATAATTTTGCTTTCAAATTTAACTTACACATAATTACGCCTCCTCTGTTTCTACGATTAACTCTTCTTTAGAGAGTTTATTGAAACCGATAAATTTCTCTTTATTCTTTACTAGAGGAAGAAGTAAAGCAATAAACATTCTTGTTAATAGGAGCGCACATATTGCACAAACAACTACTCCCATACCGAATGTAATAGCAAAATTCTTAACTAAACCATCAGCGAATGCAAATAACAGCACCGCAACTAAACCACTTACTACGTTCACTCCGATAACGGGAATTAAAGTCATTTTAAACGCTTTGTTTATGGCAGCCTTAACTGTCTTTTTGCTATTAATAAACTCTTCTTTTACCCTACTTGCAATGATTGACATAGATATTCCTGCAAGTGCAGTTGCACTTAAAATACCTATAACTCCACCCATCGAAAGTACTATTCCAGGAACACCGACTAACAACCAGCCTTCACCGAGAATGAAAACCAACGTTGAAAGCGCGGTAGCAATTCCAAAACCTTTATATAATACAATCAACAACGCTAAAGTTAAAACTGTTAACGTTATTATTGCAATAGCACATTTTAATGCAATGTCTGCACCAAGCGGTGAAGTAACGACTTCGGTATCAACAACTTCGTACTTGTATGGAAATCCACCGTACTTTAATTGCATCACCATTTGTTTTGCACCAGCTTCACTTTGACTTACAATCGGTAAAGTCTTACTACTAAAGTTATTAGCCGTTATTGAAGAAGAAAATAATTCATTATCGCCTAACTTGATTGTAAGATAATAGGTTGTAGACGCTTCAATTAATTCCATTAATTCAGAATACGCCTCATCCGTAAACTCAAAAGACACACCATATACTGCATTTTCACCAGTCGTTGTTGTCGGTCCGGTGTATTTTGCCTTTTTAATTACAGTCATGTCCGTTAAAATTTCTGATGTAGAATCTGAACTTTCACCACCATAAAATTGCAAAGTACCGTATGCCATAGCTACAGATATATCGCTTGCTAGTGAGTCTGTTGTCTTAGCTTCTATTCTAATTCTATAATCCAAAACGTCTTTATCCGTACTCTTCACTGCTTTAATTGAATACGCTCCGTATCCAAGCGCACTCATTCTATAATCGAGAATTTCAATAACTGAATTAATATCAGTTACTTCTTCTTCATTATCGTCTAAAAGCTTAAGCGTATACGCTGTGCCCCCTTCTAAATCATAATCCAACTCTACTGCTTTTAAAAGTGAAGGGTATTTTCTTACTCCTTCTTTATCAAGCTTAAACTGCCCGAAAGTCAAAACTATAATGATTGCGAGCAACACGCTGATTATAGACAATAAAGTTATTGATTTCTTTTTGCTCATTTCTGCCTCCAACTAAGGATTTTTGTTTTTTAAACAGTCTATCTTATAAATTATACACTATCAATGTGTACTTGGTCAATAAAAATCTTCGATTTCTTTTTATTTAATTACTATATTTTTATATTTTTTTGCTTTTTTTAAAATTTACTAAAAGATAGTCGCTTGGTTATGTATTTGTTATAAGCCAAATAACGCCAGCAACCGCCAATACCCCTATCAAAACTGATAATAAAATTTTCAATATAGATTTTGGAGTCTTTCCGTAAACTTTACCCGAACTACCGTTTACGTAAAAATTATATAGTTTCTGCTTATAGTTAAAATTGCCAACGTATACCGGCAACATTACGTATTTAAATTTTACGTCCGAATGTGACGAAGAGACGTTAAGATAAGCAACTCTATCATATACGTAATTGCTTAATATTCCACGTCGAATTTTATCGTCCATTTTATCTTTTGCATTCTGCCAACAACTCTCTAAACTTGCATCGTAATGATACGCCATGAAACCTAACATGTATTTTTTTTCATATTCTTTACTTACGGCTGTATCAAATGGTGATATTTTTTCAAGTTTATTCTGATTTAATTTTGAACCTGCACTTATTAACAAGTCGTCAAAAGAATGGTTGTATACGCCACTTATTCTCCGCCACACTACATACGTCTGCGTTCGTCTATTCTTGCCAGAACCAACCGTACGCGTATGAGTTTTCCCTATCTTCCCTTCGTAATATGAAGTGGTTTTACTGTCAAACGTAAAACAAGGAGTATATACACCTTTCACATTATCTGTACAAAGATTTTTCTTAAACTTTCGCGGAGCAAATAAACGTTTCTTCGCCCACGTCCTGCTTAATTCCAATGCTTTATCGTCTGTCAATAAAAAAGGAATAACAGCATTTGGTTTTATCCCTGCAAGTTCTTCTGTTTTTCTTACGTGCGCAGTACCGCAAAACGGACAACTCTTAGCAGTTTCACCACTACTTAAAACTACTTTAGCAGAACAATTGTCACATTCAAAAACTACCGTTTCACTCTTGGGCCATTGAGTTGACTTCTCAAACCCGTCCATAATATCAATTTCAACGGCAATCGAATCCGAGCCGAACTCCTGTCTTGTCCCACAATGCGGACATTCTAGGGTTTGGCTTTCGGGATTAAATAACATATTTGAACCGCAACCGCTACATTTAACACTCTCAGCGTCAATTTCTTCCGATTCATTATTTGGCTCAAATACTTTTTGATTTTCAATCATTATTATTCAAAATCGTTTAATTCTTCAAGCATCTTTTGAAGGTCTGCGCCATGAACTTCTGCTGCCTCGCCAACAGTTTCACCATGCGCAAGAGCACATCCTAGACAGTGCATTCCATGTGACATTAAAATTTCGCCAGCCTTAGGATTAAGTTGAATTGCTTCAAAAATTGTAGTATTTTCTGTTATTTTGTTAGACATAATATTATCTCCTTATTTATCTCTTTATACTTAATAATTATATAATTATTTTACCTTTAAGTCAATCATTTTAATCAAATGTAAGAGCAAAAAACAGCCTTTAAGCTGTCTGATTTTAGTATATTATAAAAAGCATCTCCGTAAACTTAGTTTACTACGATGGCGGAGCCGAACTCAGTCCGTTCTTGCTACATCTTTCCATATCAAAAGGGGTAGCCTTAGCGCTCTTCCCATAGGGATTTTTTAGAACATTATAAAAGGATAGCAAAAATTTCGCTATCCTTTATTTTTTGCTTTTCAAAAACACACGACTTTGCTTGCAAAATATAGTGTGCTATACTTATGATTATTAAAGATTTATCTTTTCGTTGGCATTTATTCGTAAATATAAGAAATAGCTATTCCAACTAATACGCCATCACCATACATATCAACAATGTTAATTTCAAAGAAAGAGTCCACACTTGCAATAGCACTTTCTATTATATCATCATAAAAACCACTTTCAAAATCATTTCTCTTATCTGCGGTAATTGTTATTTTATAGTTTACTCTCACTATTTTATTTAGGTGGTCAATTTCACAATCAACTACATTTTCAAACTCTGGCAGTGTTTGGCTTGCCCAATTTTCGTTATGTGATAGCGTTAAATTATTTACTATATTTTCTAATGCAACATCTTTTATGTAAACTATTTCTTCATCAAGGTATATTGCACATTTACTACAAGGCTCTTTTCTCATATTTAATGCCAAAGCATATGTGGTAATCGTTGCTGTCCTACCAGCACAGCTTTGGT
>JAZNMA010000085.1:0-30440 GCA_045579345.1 Christensenellaceae bacterium
AATTGCAACTGTGCGAATATAATCAGAGGTCCGCGTGGTCCGATGGGTCCAGCTGGTCCACAAGGCGCAAGAGGTCCGATTGGTCCACAAGGTCCGGTTGGCCCCGTTGGTCCTACTGGTGCAACAGGTGCAACAGGTGCAACAGGTGCTACCGGTGCTACTGGTGCTACCGGTCCACAAGGTCCTGTTGGTCCTGCTGGTCCGCAAGGTCCTGTAGGTCCTGTAGGTCCTGCTGGTCCACAAGGTCCGGTTGGCGAAACTGGCGCTACTGGTGCGACTGGTGCGACTGGTGCGACTGGTGCTACTGGTCCGCAAGGTCCGGTTGGTCCTGCTGGTCCACAAGGTCCGGTTGGCGAAACTGGCGCTACTGGTGCGACTGGTGCTACCGGTCCGCAAGGTCCGGTTGGTCCTGCTGGAACTAGTCAGGCATTGTATGCTGGTACAGGTACGGAAGTCGTTGATAGCGGTGCAATAATTCCGATTGAATTAATTGCCGAATCTCCCGAATCAACCATGACTGTTTCAGATAATGAAGTAGTCATAAACGAGGACGGAAGTTATTTAGTATCTTATTTCGTAGGTGGTTCAGTGCCCACCAACGAATTTATTACTGCGCTCTATCTTAACGGCAGTCCTATCACGAATGAAAACATAGTTCAGTCGAATAGTGCCGGTGCGGCAAGTAAAACTATTGTTTTGAATTTGTCTGATGGTGATACTCTTTCACTTTACAATACTTCAGCAACTGAAGCAACGTTATCTGCGGCTTCTATAACAGTATTAAAAGTTTCTTAATTTTTCTTCTTTTTCTTGTGAAAAAAATATTCTCGACGGCTAAGCCGTCGGGAATATTTGATTTTTATTCATCTGCATCGGTAATAGTTTTCAATTGACCGTTTACTAAGCCAACCGAAACAGTACCGCAAACGTCGGTTCGATATAGATTACAATTAGGATTTACTTCTAAAATACGCTCTAGCACTGCACTGCTCGGAAATCCATAATAATTGTTCCCGCCTAAAGAAATAACAGCATTTTTAGGTTTAAGTACCTCTAAAAACTCACGACATGAAGAACTTTCTGAACCGTGATGACCCACTTTTAGGTAATCGACTTCATATAAGTTAGGGCTAATGCCGTAGTACTCAAAATGACTTTTCATATCAGGCTGAAAAGGAACGTCTATCGCAAGTTTTTCTTGAGAGGCTCCCGCGTCACCTGTAAATATAAACCTATATCCCAAATATTGCATATAAATTATGGGCGAAATATTATTAACTTCACTAGAATCTGGCAAAATCGCTCCATTTACGTCTATATAACTGCTGTCAGTATGCGTTTTATTATACGGAGTTAAAAAAGCAAAGTAAAAGTCTTTACCCTTAATTACTTTAAAGTTATCAATTTTCTTTATTGTAACTCCCTTTTCTTTTGCTATGTTTTTCGTTTGATTGTATATGGGGAAATACTGACTTGCATTTGCGTTTAAGTCGGAAAGAAAAAGCTCTTTTACCGAAAAATTATTTAATATAAACGGTGCGTTACCAATATGGTCGTTATCCGGGTGTGTAATAATAAAATAGTCAATAACGTTAACGTTATAGTCGCTTAAATATTGAAAAATGAAATCTTGATTATTTTGTGTCGGCTCAGCACAATCAATTAAAACGATTTTATCGTCCGGGAATTTTATTAAAATAGCATCACCTTGACCAACGTCAAGAAAATGCACGGAAAAGCCTACTATAATTTCACGCTCGCTTGTTTTAGGCACTGGCATTGCGCAAGAAGTAATTAACACGGTAAAAATTAGAGCTAAAATAGTGGCTAGTAGTCTTTTGTAAAACATTATATGACAAAGTTACCTCTTAACTTTACTTTTTTTAAGTTTATCCAAATCTTCTTTTATTTTAGGAATAAATGAAAGCGCGTGATGATAACCGATGTCATACATAAAACTTCCCGCACTAATAGAAACTGAGGAAAATCTATTTAAATCTGGATGCAACATAACGTCACTAAACTCGTAACCTTTGGCACTTGGATTTTCCACCTCTGACTTATAAGTCGGGAATATCTTTTTCAATATACTTGCTTTGCTAGATTTGGTAGATAAATCAATACCGATAACGTAATCTGCGCCCATGCTTTTTACTAAATCGGCAGGTATAGAATTAGTGTACGCTCCGTCAATATATCTTTTCCCGTCAATAATTACCGGCTTAAAAAATGGCGGGATGCTACTTGACGCACTCAACGCTTTAGCAACACTTCCGCTTTCAAATACTTTTTCCATGCCCGTTTCGAGTTCGGTTGCAACCGCCTTAAAGGGCTTTTTTAACTCACTGAACTCCAAATCACCAAGCTGTTTTTTAATTAACTTATACAATAAAGACGAATCCATCTGCATCATAAAAAGGTTTGTAAACTCGTTAAAATCAATCCTCTTTAGAAGTTCTAAAATATCTGTAGAAGAGTAATCGTTTGCGTAAAATGCGCCGACTATACTACCAATACTAGTCCCCGCAATGAAATCAAACTCCAATCCGTTTTCTTCAAACGCTTTTAACGCGCCCAAATGTGCAAAACCTTTAGCGCCTCCCGACCCCAAAGCTAAACCTAGTTTTATTTGACGAGGCTTATTTCTATTTAAAAGCCAACTTAAAAATCCCATTTATTCCTTTTCCTTATTCGGTTTTTGAAGTGCAAGTTTAATTATTAATACAATTAATAGCACTACTGCTAATGCAAATAAAGTATCTAAAATATAATCTAAAACGGCTATATCCCACAAGACTAAACAAATCTCTGCTAAAACGGATATAATTATACCTGCGACTAAATTGCCTAATGCAATGGGGAAAACGACGTCCTTAAATTCTAAATCCAAAAACACGGCAATAGCCGTACCCGTCCAAACGCCCGTCATTGGCAAGGGTATTGCCACGAAAATAAAAACGCCAAGCTGTTTTAAAAACCTTTCACTAATATTTTTGGCGTTGTTCTTTTGTTTATGTTTTTCAATAGTTTCATGTGCTTTTGTGGCAAAATAACTCTCAATTTTTTTTGCAATTTTTCCTATAAAACTGATTTTTTTAAGCAAATTTAAAATCGGTCGCAGTAAAAAATATATAGGTATAAATACTAAAGTAGAACCCAAGTAAGACAAAAGCATGGAAAACATAAAGTTCATCTCTGCTCCCCTTGCAAACACAATCGAACCTTTCAACTCGATTAACGGTATTAACGACATAACAAAAGTTGCAAGATAGTCGTTTCCGATTAAATCTTGAATTATTTTTACCATAACTCACCAAAATTCTTTGTACTTTTTAATAAATATAAGTATAATGTAATTAATGAAAAAAATCAACTAAATAATAATATTTATGTATTGGGTAGAATATGACCACACAACAAATGCTTTCTTATTTAAGAAAAGGAATAGTTAAATATAATATGATAAAAGACGGCGATAAAATCGCGGTCGGTGTTTCGGGCGGAAAAGACAGTGTAACTTTACTTAAACTGCTTGCAGAGTATAAAAAATTTTCTCCAGAAAAATTTGACCTAGTGGCAGTTACGGTGGATTTAGGTTTTTCACACTCTTCACCTGATTTTATACCTATAGAAAATTTATGCAAAGACTTAAACGTAGAATACGTTGTGGAAAGAACCGAGATAGGCAAAGTTGTTTTCGACGTTCGAAAAGAAACCAACCCATGTTCTCTTTGTTCTAAAATGAGAAAAGGCGCCTTGCACGGAGTCGCAAAGCGTTTAGGTTGCAATAAAGTCGCTTTAGGGCATCATGCAGACGACTTGATTGATACTTTATTACTCTCGCTCTTTCACGAAGGTAGACTTTCTACTTTCGCTCCCAAAAGCCTCCTGGATAAAATTGGTTTGGTGCTTATTCGTCCAATGATTATGATTAAAGAAACAGACGTCTACTCCTATTCTAAAACCCTGCCCATAGTCGATAGTTGTTGCCCAGCAAACAAAGAAACTCGACGCGAGTTTGTCAAAAATATTATCTCCAACGTTAAAAAAGAAATACCTAACGTAAGAGAAATGATGTTTACCGCCATAATACACCCCGAAAGATATAATCTTTTTGATAAATACGAAAGACAAATCGACCAATTTTAAAAACAAAACACAACTCAAACTAAAAAATAAAAACGCCTTAGTCTCTTTTCCCTTAAGGATTAGCGACAACTAAATAAATCCTTAGTGGACAAAAAAGCACACTACGTTTCACTTTTAGTGAAGTATAGTGTGCTACACTTTTATTATAGATAAATAATCCCTAAGAGACGCCCTTAAGGCGTTTTTTTGTTATTTAGAATTTTTTTGCTCGTCTTTTTCAATGTAGGCAAGTACACTTATTCCCGTCATCTCTTCAAATTTGTCTTTGCTCTTTATCGTGTTGTCAAGCATATAAATCATCAAGACGATTAAAATTGAAATCACTACGCCTACTGCAAGTCCCATTCCTGTGTATTTAGTATAATATTGCGTTTCGACTACGTCGCTTATTCTCTGAGTATGGATAAGTTTAACGTCCTTTGCTTGAATATACTGACTAATCTTCTCCGAAACCGTTTCAATAAGTATTTCTAATTTCTGTTTGGCTAGTTCGGGCGTTTTGTCTCTATAAGTAAACTGGAAAATTAAACTATCTTCTTCGTAAATCATTCCGACAGCGCCAGAAATAATTTTGTCATTTGCAGACACGCGAAATTTTTCATACTTCAAATTCGCTGCGCTTATTATGGTAGGACTTTTAATTACGTTTGGGATAGTAGACAGATATAATTTCCCAAGCGTTGCTTGATTTGCTTGGTCGTATTTACCGTCTGAGCTGAGCGTAGTTCTCAAAATTACCGAACGGCTTGCCGTATAGGTTGGCTTTACTTTTAATACGCTATAACCTAAACCAAGCAGTGCACATAATACGCATATCAGTATAATCAAAACTATTTTTTTAAAAAATAAATTTAGTAGTGGAAGTGAGCAGAGAGAATATCTGTTTGTATTTTTCTTCATTATACGTCACCCCTCTCTCTTTCTAATACAGCCAACACGTTTGCGCCCGTAAGCTGTTCTATTGTTTTTTTGGTTCTAACAGTATTATCTAATGCGCTTCTTAAATAAATTACTAAACCCGCAATCAGAACACCGACAATTCCGCTGATTACTACACATTTAAACTGCGACACGCTTGGAGTTACCCCGCTTAATCCTAGCGATATTATTTGGTTGTTAATTTCACTAAAATACTTGCCTTGATATTCAAGACCGTCGCTGTGCATTTCTTGGTTAACGGCTAAAACCAATAATTTAACTTTATAAATAGAATCATCATAATTTTTATCAACGTAACTAATGGTAAAATAAAAACGAGCGGAATCTTCTGTCGAAGAATTCACTTTTGTAATAACATTTTCTTTTACGACGTACTTTTGACCAGTGATATTACTACTTCCCGTAGAAAATGGGTCGTCACCGCTCACGCTAATTTTTGCTATATAATCCTCAATTTTTAAAGAAGGATTATCATATTTTCTATTCATGAAATCTGCATAATAAGCGTTAGCCCTATCAATAACAACGCCGGTAGTACAAAAATCAACAACCGTATCGAAAAATGCATTCATTATGCTTATATCCGACTCGGTATTCTTTTGGTTCTCTTTTCTATCATCAGTAGCAATATAAATCACCGACTCAGTTGCTGTATAGCTCGGTTTAATAATATACGCATATAACAGACCGCACATCGCAGACAACACGACGATAAGAACAATCATCACTATGTTGTTCTTAATTACTGTCAGTATGTTTTTTAACGATACGCTTTTTGTATCCTCAATTCGCTTTTCATCCATAATGAAAGTAAAAATCTCCCTTAAAATATTTACTGATAATATCGCCTAGTATTTCTTCTTTAATAAATATCTATTAAGCGCAATTCAATTACGTACTCTTTATCTATTTCATACATTGTCCACATAATATTGTATCACAAATTTGTAAAAAAACAATGATATTTATCCAATTTTTATATTAAATAAACAACAAACTGTTAATTTTTATTACGACAACTCTATTATTTGCTTACCTTTTACTCTAAAACGCCTATTACATATGCTTGTCGCCGCCTTTTTATGCGAAACGATTATAAGTGTAATATCATCAAGACTTCTTAAATTGTCGAGCACCCGCCTTTCAGTATCTTCATCTAAAGCACTAGTCGCTTCGTCTAAAAGAATTATCGGTGCATCGCAGAGTATTGCTCTCGCTATTGCAATCCTTTGAATTTGACCTTCGGATAACCCAATACCGTTTTCACCCACCACCGTATCTAAACCATTAGGTAATTCGTTGACAAAATCTTTTGCACAACTCAATTCTAACGCGCGCTCGATTTGCTGGTCTGTAGCTTTATCGTTTATAAAGGTAACGTTGTCTTTAAGCGTTCCACTAAATATCATATTTCCTTGTGGCACGTAGGAAAAAAGCGTTCTTCCAGAATTGTCAAGTTGCACTTCGCCATCTATAGTATCTAAGTAAATACCGCCGTATTCCGTCTGATAAACACCGAGCATTATTTTAATTAAAGTACTCTTTCCCGCTCCGGAACCGCCCTCTATTAACACAAAATCTTTTTTATTAATATAAATCGAAGTATTACTTAATATCTTGTCTCTATCGTAAGTAAACGTTAAATCTTTTACTCTGATTCCCTTAAGTTTTTCATAAGTGGATTGTGCGTCAAGATATTTTTTCTTGTTTTCGTTCTCAATTTTTTCTATTTCAATAAGTCTTTCGGCTGAGGCAACCATAGCGTAATATTTAGGCATAACGTTTGAAAGCGACATGAATGGAACTTGCACGTTGTTGACAAGTTGAAGTATTGCCGATAACGAGCCGTAACTCAAAGCGTCTCCCAATATCTTTGAACAACCGTATATTAATGCAAACAAATATCCCGCACTGAATATAAAATTATAAGTAGAATGTCCCAATGCAGAATAATTTTTACGACGCATTTTAATTTTAAAATTTTCTTCTTGGAGTTGGTCAGACTGTTTTTCTATTTTTCCATTAATGGAAAAAACTTTAACTGCAAGCATATTTTCAATACATTCTTGCATAAATGAACGGAATCTTCCTTCACTCTCTTGTGCTGTTTTGTGTAAATTTTTAAGTTTTCCACGAAGTAGCGTCATTGTAACAAAGACAAGTAATCCAGCAATAGAAAAAGCAACAGCGAAAATCCAGTCTAATACTATAAGTGCAACTACCGCACATACCAGTCTCACAATAGCAGAAACAGCGTTGGGCAAAATACTGGTCACACCGTCAGCAACGATATTGACGTCACTGGTAAGCCTATTCATAAGTTCTCCGCTGTGATAACCACTAATTTTGTCGTATTTTTTGTTAAGGATTTTAGAAAAAACGTACGCTCTGTACTCCATTTCAAGCTTGGCGCGAATGTGTTCGGAAAGACAAACTATAACCATTCGTAGTCCAAACTGCAAAAGAACTACGCCAAAAATTGCAATAGAGAAAGTTATAAACTTATAAACGTTCTTGTCTATTGCAACGCTGTCGACAACCTCTTTAATAATAAAAGCAAACACAACTGCTAGAGCCGATAAAAGCGCATTGGCAAAAATAAGCATGCTCATCTTAAAAGCTTGCTTTTTAGACCTCAACATTAGCCATTTTATAGGTTTCGCTTTTCTCATTGCTCCCTCTTTAACTTTTAACGCTGAATTTTACGTTATTTATTATACCATATACAGCAGTCGTTAAACAAGTGTTTCGCCATTTTTATATCTTTTTTATAACCTTTACTTTAGCTTTTCCTTGCTAAATTTATTAACATATGCTATACTGACGTTATGTTAAGTATTAAAAGTCGATTATCGTTAAGTTGCGAAAAAATTAAAAATTATTGCGAGAATTTCATTTACGGGAAAATATTTCCCGTAATTTTGTCATTGTTTGCTCTTGCTTTTTTCGTCGCCGACCTAAGTATGATTGGCTTTGGCGGGCTTGTTTTAATCGGAAGTTTTATTTTAATTTTCTATGACGATATGACGCCCACTATTCCCGTGTTACTCATGATTCCCATGACCATGCGCGACTCTTCCATCTTAATTAAAGAAATTTACCCTTATTTTTTAATTGCGCCTGCGTTTATTGCATTGATTATAAATTTCATTCGTTTTCCTTTTAAACGACCTATTTTAGATAAACTTTCATATGCCCTAATTGGAATTGCAATCTCCACTATTACGGGCGGTCTTTTTACTTCGTCATTTAGTGATTTTTATATGGGTATCGGTTTTTTTCTACTTACCGGAGTATGCGCTTTTGCTGTACACGTCGTTTATTTAAATAAAACAAAATGCCCGCCTAAAATAAACTTAACGAATTATTTTTGTTACTGCTTTATTTTAGCAATAAATCTCGCCTGCACACAACTTGTTTACGCTAGAATTTACGTTCAGTTTTTCCCCGCCTCACATTTCCCTTTCGCGTCATTTTGCTGGGCAAACACCGCACACGTTGCAAATTTAATTATTATGGCGCTTCCGTTTTTATGCTACATGCTAGTAAAATCAACACGCATTTTACCCATTTTAATTAACTTAGTTTTTTACTACGTATGCTTGTATTTAACAAAAAGTGAAGCCTGCTTTTTTATCGCTTTAGCATTTACACCAATACTTATACACAGCGTTTTACGACACGCGCCCAAAAACACTATTAACCAAATTTTGCTATTTATCCGCTGTGCAGTATGCGCCTTTCTTCTTCTCCTTGCTTATCTTATTATTTTTAAACAAGACTATTTGGTGGCGTTTATTAATAAAGCTTTAGACGATTCGGGCAGGACGGAAATCTATCTTTGCGGTTTTGAACTCTTCCTTAAAAACCCTATTTTTGGCTCGGGTATTGGTTATACTAGCAATAATCAACTTAAACTTTACGGTGGATATTTTCATTCAACTATTGTTCAAGCACTGGCTACAACCGGTATTGTTGGACTAATTGCTTACCTATTTTTATACGCTTTTCGTATAAAGAAGTTAATTCTAAATAATACTTTGCTAGGGCATTATGCCTTAATAAGTTTAACAATGTATATTATTTACGCACTAATAGATAATAGCGATTGTAACGTTATTTTGTTATATATTACTTTAGTGGTTACAATCGTAGGTATAATAAATCATATGGGCAATGATTTCTCATTACCCATATCTTCTAGTAAAAGCACTCTTATGCTCTCGAATCAATTTTGTAAGTAGGCACTAAGTCGTGCACCAGCTCTTTCATTTTTTCTGTTTCTAAATTAGCTTCAATTAAAATTTGTTCTATTTTTTTATAAAGAATATCACTATCTATTTCCAAAGGTTTACCAATGGAAATTTTTTTATTTTGAGTTTTATTTAAGCCCTCTTCGTCCATTAATCTTTCTTCGTAAAGCTTTTCGCCAGGCCTCAAACCCATAATTTTAACGTCTATATCGACAAACGGCTCTAAACCGCTTAATTTTATCATATTAATTGCTAAATCGTAAATTCTAACCGGTTCGCCCATGTCTAGAACGAAAATCTCTCCGCCTTTAGCGTATGCACCCGCTTGAAGAACTAAGCTTACTGCCTCAGGAATAGTCATAAAATAGCGCACTATACCTTTATGCGTAACGGTTATAGGCCCGCCCTCTTCAATCTGCTTTTTAAACAATGGAATAACCGAACCATTAGAGCCTAAAACGTTGCCAAATCGTACGGCGACGTATTCCGTTCGATATTTTTTATCCATCGTCTGTATAATCATTTCACAAATACGCTTGGTCGCGCCCATAACGTTAGTTGGATTTACAGCCTTGTCCGTACTGATTAAAATAAATTTTTCCGCGCCATACTCACCAGCAGTTTGCGCCACGTTTAACGTACCACCAACGTTATTCTTTACAGCCTCGTTAGGGCTTGTTTCCATAAGTGGAACGTGCTTATGCGCCGCCGCGTGGAATACTATATTAGGTCTATATTTTTCAAAAACGTTTTCTATCTTCTTCTTATCCCTTACGCTAGCAATAAGTGTAGTAAGGTTCAAGTTGGGTAACTTTCTTACTAATTCTTGCTGAATGTCATATGCATTGTTTTCATATATATCTAAAATTATCAGTTGTTTTGGGTTATGTTCAGCAATTTGACGACAAAGTTCACTTCCTATCGAACCACCTCCGCCTGTTACAAGTATGGTCTTTCCCTCAATGTAGCCCATTATTTCGTCAAGGTTTACTTTTACTTGCTCTCTTCCTAAAAGGTCGGAAATGCTTACGGGCTTGGTATCCGAAACTTGTACTTGTCCGGTGGTAAATTGATAAATACCGGGTAAAATCTTAACGGTTTTCTTTGTCTTATTACACTCTTCAACTATTCTTTTGATTACGCCTTTTTCCACCGAGGGCATAGCAATAATTATTTCTTCAACGTTTAACTTTTCAGCGTAATATTCTATTTGCGTACTATTGCCAACAACTTTTACACCGTTGACGTATCTGCCTATTTTATTTTTATCATCGTCTATTACACAGGCGGGGTAACGCTGAGTTTTAGCTGAAACGTTCATTTCGTGAATAAGCATGCTGCCAGCACTGCCCGCACCGACAATCATAACCCTCTTTTGATTATTTGACGTCTTTTTAATTTTATTATAAGTTTGAAAACTATAAAACATTTTTATTAAATAGCGTATCGCGCACATTCCGATAAGCAACGTGCCGGCATTAATTATCGCCCATTCAATGGTTGCACTTTCCATTATAACGGATGCAATAACGCAATATACGCCATATACCATAAATGATATGAACAATCTAAATATTGACGCTAAACCTGCATACTGCCAAATTATAAAATATATTCTAAGTAGAAAATTAGTGGCAACTAATAAAATTATTGCAAGTCCGCCCCAAAGCAAGGCAGTTCCTTCTACTGAAAAACGCACTAAACTAGACGACAACAGCCATGCCAGAACGACGCATATAGCGTCGGAAACCGCATATAATAAAATCTTAAACCCTTTTTTCATCCTTCCCCCTAAACGATTTTACGTTAATTATTAAATTTTCTATAGTTAAACCGTTTTTTTCAAATTGTGAAATTATCGAACCGTGTTCTACAAAATTATCTTTAATTCCTAAATTTATAACCTTCGAATCAATATTATTTTGCGAGCAATACGCGCTTACTAAACTACCAAATCCGCCGATTAAACTATTTTCTTCCATAGTTATTATCAGCTTTCCTCTTAACTCGTATAGCGTTTTCTCGCAAAGTGGCTTAACGCTTCTTGCATTAATTACGCCCACTTTTTGGTCTAATTGAGCAAAATTTAAGGCGAGTTCAAGCATGTTTGGCCCAACTGCCAATATATAAACGTCCTCTCCCTCTTTTATCTTTTCCCACAAACTTTCTTTCATGCTCAAAGTCGGTCTTTCAATAGCCGAGTTTTTAGGATACCTAATGGCTACCGGACTGTTTTTTTCTATTGCATATTCAAGCATGTCTTTAAACTCAGCAGTATTTGACGGCGCTAATACTGTTAAATTAGGGACGTGTAACAAATAACTTAAATCAAACACACCTTGATGGGTTTTTCCATCACCACCAACCAGTCCCGCCCTATCTAAACAAAAAACAACGGGTAAATTCTGGATGCAAACGTCGTGAATAATTTGGTCATAGCCACGCTGTAAAAACGACGAATATATTGCAACAAAAGGCTTAAGTCCACCTGCAGCCATTCCCGCTGCATTGGTTACGGCAAATTCCTCAGCTATGCCAGCGTCAAAAAAGTTTGCTTTATGCTCTTTTTCCACTTCAATAAGCCCAGTGCCTATTTTCATGCCGGCAGTAATAGCAACCACTCTATTGTCTTTATCAATAAGTTCATTTAACTTGTCGCCTAAAGCTTTTGCAAAATCTCCACTTTCAGTACTCAAGTTAGCACTTACACCATGGTAAATATCAGATTGCTCTTCCGCTCTAAGAAAACCTTTTCCTTTAGTCGTTTTGACGTGTAAAATAACTGCTTTTTCTTTAAGTGCATGCTTTACTCTTTGTAAAATTTCAACTAGTTCTTTTATATTATTCCCGTCTACTACTCCCACGTATTTAAATCCGTGGTCCTCGAAATAGTTTTGTCCATTAATTACACGCTTAAAAAAGTTTCTAACTTTCACTAGCCCTTTAGTGACGAATGAATTTCCAAAAATCTTTTTTAACGCACGCTTACTGCTTATATATCCACGTTTAGTTGTCGTTTTTGTAAGGTGACGATAAAACCCGTTTACGTTTTTAGAAATAGACATTCCGTTGTCGTTAAGTATAACTAGATAATTGCGTGGCTTTGTATTGGACATGGAAACCGCCTCTAAATTAAGACCGTTTACAATTGAGCCGTCGCCAACGACGTTTACTACGCAGTAGTCTTGCTCAGCTTTATCACGAGCAATACAATAACCTAGTCCGGCTGGAATAGAAGTGCCTGCGTGCCCTGTCCCGAAAGCGTCGTACACGCTTTCTTGCATACACGGAAAACCAGAAATACCACCCTCTAACCTAATATTATCAAACTGCTCGTCTCTTCCCGACAAAATCTTATGCGCGTAGCACTGGTGCCCCACGTCGAAAATTAATTTATCTTTAGGTAAATCGAAAACGTAATAAAGCGCAACCGTCGTTTCAATTATCCCTAAATTAGAAGATAAGTGACCACCGTTTTTACTAGTTGTTTGTATAATTTTATCCCGCAATTCGTCAGCAAGTAATTTAAGTTCAGTTATATTTAATTGTTTTATATCCGACGGATTTTTAAGATTTTTTAATACACTCATTTTTCGTCCTCATTTAACCCTACAACTTAGTATTATAGCATAAACGCTATTTTTAGTCAATATTAATGTAAAATTTACATCTAAATAGATGCTTTTTTTGCAAGAAACCATTTGTTTTATAATAAAATATATATAATATTCGACATATTGCGCTTGACGAACTGTCTTTATAGTTTTATAATTTATATAATAAAAAGGAGTAATTATGTTTAGTGGTGAAATTTTACAAAATTATGCAAGACTAATAATTAAAATCGGAGTAAACTTACAAAAAGGACAAGGGCTTGAAATTATTTGTCCAGTCGAAAAATATGAGGTTGCTGAAGCTTTAACAAAAGCAGGATATGAAGCTGGCGCTAAAATTGTTCAGATTCGTTGGAGTGCACAGTCCATTGATAAACTTAACTACCAAAACGCTGAAATTGACGTGCTGACAGACGTTCCTAAATGGTACGTTGACAGTAAAAATTACCTTGTAGAAAAAGATTTTTGTTACGTTGCTATTTCAGCAGAGGACCCGTCGTTATTTCAAGATATTTCTCCAGATAAAATTGCAAAAATTTATCAAGCAAGAAGTAAAGCACTAAAAAAATATTCGGATGCAATTATGAATAACACTATTCGTTGGTGCGTTGTATCCTATCCGACTTCGGCTTGGGCAAGACAAGTTTTCCCAAATGCCGAAAACCCTGAAAAAGAACTTGCTGACGCTATAATTAAAACTATGCGCTTAGACCATAAAGACCCCGTTTTAGCTTGGCAAAGACACATTGAAAAACTTAATGAGAGAGCGGAGTTTTTAAACTATTCCAATTTTGAATATCTACATTTTAAAAATTCTATCGGTACAGACTTAAAAGTGGGACTTGCCGACCAACACGTGTGGCAGTCGGCAAGGGAAAAGGCAAAAGATGGAGTGCATTTTGTCGCAAACATGCCAACAGAAGAGATTTTTACCGCTCCACATCGTCTTAAAGTTGACGGAACGGTAAAATCCGCCCTTCCACTTTGTGAAAACGGACAGATAATCGACGGCTTTTCTTTAACTTTTAAAGAGGGCGAAGTGGTTAGTTTTGATGCGGAAAAAGGTTATGACACGCTGAAAAATCTTATCAATACCGATAGCGGGACTAGACGCATAGGTGAAGTTGCGCTTATTGGTAAAAGCTCTCCTATTGCAATGAGCAACGTTTTATTCTTTAACACTCTCTTTGATGAAAACGCAAGTTGCCATTTAGCACTTGGAAAAGCTTACCCCACGACCGTAAAAAATAGCGAAAACCTTTCAGATGAAGAACTTACTAATTTGGGCTTAAACGACTCTGTTGAACATATTGATTTTATGATAGGAACTCCTGATTTATCAGTCACAGGCATAAAAAAAGACGGAACTAAAGTTCCAATCTTTTCTAACGGTGAATGGATTATATAAAATTACCACCCAAGTCGCTCTTCCCATAGGGAATAGCGACAACTAAATAAATCCTTACGGATTTGTGATATTCGTCTAATGACGAGTTATATTGCCTACGGCAGTTTTATTTGCCTTACGGCAAGTTAAGGATTTATTTAATATAACTTCTTCGAGAGAAATATAAGAACCTGCTACGCAGAACCTTGAATTTTTCTCTCGAAAAATATAACTGCTTATAAAATAAGCAATATAACTGTTAGCCACACGGCTAAAAATATAACTTTATCATCTTTAATCTTTTGTGGATAAGAAAAGCCCACCATATTTCACCTTATGCGAAGTATAGTGGGCTATACTTTTGTTATTTATTAAAATCCCTAAGAGAAGAACAGTAATTGCGGTGGTTTTATTTTTCACTCATATTTTCAAAAAGCAAGTCGTAAATAGGTTTATCTTTAAATAATTTTACAGCTAAAAACGCCACCAATATCGTAATAATCGTAAACGGAGCGTTGATTAATCCGCCCATCGCTTCAACGGAAAAGAAAAGCGCTGTAAATGGAGATTGCTGTGCTCCAGCTAAAAAAGCAACTGTTACTGCTCCTATTAAACCTGCGTATACCGTTTCCGGAACTCCAAGGGCAATAAAACATTCGCCTAAGAGTCCGCCCAATAAACTCCCTAGAGCTAATAAGGGAATAAACATTCCGCCCGACGCCCCACTACCGCCAACTAAGCACAACATGAACAGTTTGACAATAAGCACGACTAATAAAATCTTATAGTTAAACTCTCTAAGTTCTATACTTTCTATTAAATGGTGTCCGTTCCCCCTTGCTCCGTTAACAAAAACACTTAAAAGGGCACAAACTACAAAGCATAATAAAAGTTTAAAAAACAATGGAATCTTTTTTAATTTTTTTATACTAAATTTATTACACAACGTAAAAAGCTTTACAAAAAGATATGAAAATACGCCAGATGTTAATCCGCAAATTATTGCTAAAAAATAATACTTAACGGGTATTGCATTTACAAATTCATACCCAAACATTGCAAAATCTTTGTCAAAAGCAAAACATAATAAAACGTTGACAAGGCAAGAAAAGATTATTGCGATTATTACGCTTAGCAACTTTTTGAAGCTGAACCCATCGTGCATTTCCTCTTCAATAAAGAATACGCCTGCAATTGGCGCACCGGTAACAGCTGAAAAAGCACACGCTGTACCCGCTTTTACAAGCGAACTGTCGGATTTACATGTAGTAAATTTACTTAAGCCTTTTCCAACGCAACTGCCAAGTAGTACTGCTGGGCCTTCACTTCCTAGTGGCAAACCACCAAAATACGAAAGATAACTTGATATAACAGTTTTTGTGCCTACTTTTAAAGGACTAAAAGATATTTTACCTCTATTAAGTCCTTCAGCAACCGATATACCGCCACCGCGAGCAAAAGGCTCTTTTTTTAAAAGTATATAAGATAAATAACTTAAAAATATAGCTCCCAAAATAAGCAAAGGTAAATATTTAAGATTGTTTTCTATAAAAGATAAAACGCGGTCTGAGCTTTTATATAAAAACTCAGCGCCACATTTAAAAATAAATATAAGCACACCTATCAATATACCGATAATTGCGCTTAAAAAAATATTTATTAATATACTCTTTTCTTTTTCATGTATTGTCATAAGTTAAATATATTATAGCTCAAAAATTTTTGGAAATCAACAGAAATTTATATCAATTTATTTTTTCATGTTGACCGCAATTACGCCTGACACACCTCCGATTAATGAGGTAAAAACTAGGTCAAGAAAAAACGAAGTCCCGAAAGAAATTTCACTCCCTATTAATGCGAAAATCAAATAAACTAAAACGGTAAATAAAAGTCCTATTAATCCACCTTTTAACAGTCCAACTTTTTCGCGAATACAAAATACACAGCCTAAAAATACTGAAAGTATTTTTATAAATTGATTAACCGCTTTAACTATCCCGCTATTAAGCATTGCTAATTTAACAATAAAAGCAAAGGCAAGCACGCTAAAAAGCGCAATAATAACCGAAGTTAAAAGCCCTTTCACAATCTGTTTTATATTGCCACTACCCTTTACTTCACTCATAAAAAACCCCCTCTGCTAACTATTAAATAGTATGCAAGGGGGATTAATTATATTCTAATAGTAAACTATTTTTCTTCTTTGTTTTCTTCGGTTTTTTCCTTTACCGCATTGCCTTGTGCTGGTGCAGTTTGATAAATCGCACCCTTATCAAATTTAACGTAAGATTTGTTATCTTCCAAACCGGTTTCTAACACGAAAGTATTTTCTGCATCGTTAATTTGCGCAACGTATCCGCACACACCACCGATAGTTTTTACTCTATCGCCGATTTTTAATGAATTAACCATTTGCTGAGCTTCTTTTTGTTTTTTCTTTCCGTTTATCGTTTGCCACACGAATAATCCAATAATAGCAAGAATGAGCACGCCCATGATAGCATAAGAAGCCCAGGGATTACCTTGGTCAGCATTATCTGCCCCTTCACTAAGTAAGTTTAATAACCACATATTTATTCTCTCCTTTAAATTAGCTTATATTAATATTTTAGATTATTTTATCATTAAAAGCAAGTGTTTTTATCTCTTTTTTGTCTTTCGACTAAATCCGTCAGTTAAATTTAGGATAAGTGTCGCCAGTTTTAGCATAAAATTCTTGCGCAAATTCTACAAACGAGTCTTGTAAAATAGCCTCCCTTGCCCTTGCCATTAACCTATTTAAATAAGTTATGTTATGCAAGCTTATCATCATTCCGCCCATCATTTCGCCAACGTTTATCATGTGGCGCAAGTACGCCTTTGAGTAATTTTTACAAGCATAGCAATCACAAGTTGTGTCTAGAGGAGTAAAGTCCTCTCTATACGCACCGTTTCTAACCACAACCTTGCCCGTTTCGGTGAGCGCAGTTCCGTTTCTTCCCACACGAGTCGCCAAAACGCAGTCGAACATATCAATACCGCGTCTCATACCCTCAATAAGGCAATCGGGGCTCCCCACGCCCATCAAATATCTTGGAATATGAGTTGGGTAATTAGGTAGCATTGAATCCATTATTTCGTACATTATATTCTTTGGCTCGCCAACCGACAACCCACCGATAGCTATGCCGTATTTGGCGTACGGAATAGTCTCTCTTAAGCTTGTTGCCCTTAAATCCTTAAACATATTGCCCTGAACTATCGGAAATAACGCCTGTTCGGGATTTTTATGATGAACAAAGCATCTATCTAGCCACTTTAGCGTTCGCTCCATAGCAATTTTTGACTCAGCATAGTCAGCACCGTACGGAGAACATTGGTCAAACGCCATGATTATGTCCGCACCCAAATTATTTTCTATATCTATTGCTTTTTCAGGAGTTATAAAATGTAAACTTCCGTCCACGTGTGAATTAAAATAAACTCCGTCGTCTTTTATTCTATTAAGTTTGGCAAGCGAAAAAACCTGAAATCCACCGCTGTCGGTTAAAATAGGTCTATCCCACGCCATAAACTTATGCAGACCTCCAGCTTTTTTAACTATTTCGTCACCCGGTCGCATGTAAAGGTGGTAGGTGTTTGCTAAAATTATCTGTGATTTAGCGTCTTTTAGCGATGCAGGCGTAACGCCTTTAACAGTAGCTTGCGTTCCGACGGGCATAAAAGTAGGCGTTAAAATATCGCCGTGCGGAGTATGTAAGATACCCGCGCGCGCGCCAGTCTTAGTATCTTGTTTTATTTGTTCGTAATAAAATTTTTCCATAACTATTAATCTTTATTTATATAATAAACATGATGTTTCCGAATTTTAACTGTATAGTTTTAGAAACGAGTTAGGCAAGGCTCGACAAGGCGTGGGATGAGATTGACCTTGTTGGTCATCGAAGTCCACGACGCAGTCAGTAAACGAAGCATAACGAAGTTTATAAAATCATACAGGCGTCTCCGAATTTCACGGGAAGCATGACAGCTTGGCTTAGAACCGAGAAAGACAAGGCGCGCGAGGAAAACCTGAGGGAGTTTACTAAGGCGTAAATGACCGAAGGTTGCCACAGCGCAACGCCGTATTTCGACGGTTATAAGACGAGCATACTATCTCCGAAAGAAAAGAAACGATACCTCTCACTAACCGCAAGATTATAAAGTTCAAGCGTTTTTTCTCTCGTCGACAAAGCTGAAACCAACATCACCAAAGTGGACTTCGGCAAATGAAAGTTTGTTATAAGTGCATCGACACATTTAAATTTATAAGGCGGATAAATAAATATTTCCGTATTATCTTTTATTTCTCTTACATAGCCGTTATCGTCCGCTGCGCTCTCTAAAGTTCTAACACTGGTCGTCCCCACGGCAATTACTCTGCGCCCTTCTTTTTTTGCATTATTGATTTTTTCAGCAGACTCACTGCTAATCTCATAATACTCAGAGTGCATGTGGTGAGAAAGTATATCGTCTGTCTTAACCGGTCGAAAAGTTCCTAATCCCACGTGTAGTAGAACGTCAACGATTTCCACACCCATTTCTTTGATTTCTTCAAGAAGCTTATCGGTAAAATGTAGTCCCGCAGTAGGCGCCGCGGCAGAGCCGTCCGTCTTAGCGTAAACCGTCTGATACCTTTCTTGGTTTTTTAATTTTTCTGTAATATAAGGCGGTAAAGGCATCTCCCCTATTCTAGAAATTATATCTTCAAAAACGCCACTAAAATTAAATCTTACTTTTCTACTACCCGTCTCTTCAACCGTCTCTAAAACCTCTAAAGAAAGTTCCTCTGATAAAACTAGGGTTGAACCTGGCTTTGCTTTCTTTCCCGGCTTAACCAAAACTTCCCAGTCGGTAAGATTAAACCTTTTAAGAAGTAAAACCTCAACCTTCCCACCGTTTTTAGTATAGCCGAACATTCTGGCGGGTAAAACTTTGGTGTTGTTTCTAACTAAAACGTCGCCTTTTTTTAGATATTTCTTTATATCAAAGAAATGTTCGTGATAGACCTTATCGCTTTTTCTGTCGTACACTAAAAGTTTTGAAGAATCTCTAGGTTCTAATGGTGTTTGCGCAATCAAATCTTCGGGCAAATAATAATCAAAATCACTTGTTTTCATCTTTTCTCTCAAATATAGAATATTGC
The DNA here is from genome assembly GCA_045579345.1 of Christensenellaceae bacterium. GTDB lineage: Bacteria > Bacillota > Clostridia > Christensenellales > Borkfalkiaceae > UBA1259. The sequence continues at coordinate 19,510 of JAZNMA010000085.1, forward strand.
TCTTTCTTACTTTCAGGCATTTTCAACCCAATATGCTCGTATCCGCGAGACAAAAGCACTCTTCCCCTCGGTGTGCGTGCTATAAAACCTAATTGAAGAAGATACGGCTCGTACACGTCTTCAATAGTATTTCCGTCCTCGTTAATCGTCGCAGCAAGCGTATCAAGTCCACACGGCCCACCGCCAAACTTTTCCGCCATTGATTTAAGCAATTTAACGTCGATAGCATCTAAGCCTAGCTCGTCGATTTCTAACATTTTTAGCGCGCCTTGTGCATCGGAAAGCATCAAGGTTTCGTGCCCTTTAACAATAGAATAGTCCCTAACGCGACGTAGTAGCCTGTTTGCTATTCTAGGTGTACCACGACTTCTTTTAGCAATTTCTTCTGCCGCCAAACGTTCAATAGAAAGCCCCAACATTTTAGATGCGCGCTCAACTATTTCTGTAAGTTCTTCGTTTGAATAAGTTTCTAACCTACAAATAACCCCAAATCTGTCGCGTAATGGGGAGGATAACATTCCCGCTTTAGTCGTTGCACCGATTAAAGTAAACTTTGGCAGTGGCAATTGAACGTTCTTAGCCGACGGTCCTTTCCCTATAATAAAGTCTAGAGTGAAATCTTCCATTGCGGGATAGAGTATCTCCTCCACGTTATGATTAAGGCGATGAATTTCGTCGATAAACAACACGTCCCTTTCGTTAAGATTGGTTAATATCGCGGCTAAATCTCCTGCCCTTTCTATTGCCGGTCCACTGGTAATTTTAAGTTGCGTGCCTAGTTCGTTCGCTATTATATGTGCAAGCGTTGTTTTGCCTAACCCCGCAGGTCCGTACAATAAAACGTGGTCTAACGCATCTTCACGAAGTTTTGATGACGCTATACTTACCGCTAAATTATCTTTGACTTTATCTTGTCCTACATAGCCCTCCATAGATTTTGGGCGAAGGACGTTTTCTATATCCCCGTCGAACTCGTTACGGGTACTTGTAACTAATCTTTCTTCTTCCATTATTTAATATTCCTTATAGAGTATGCTATGACCTCTTCAATAGTCTTTGCACCCTTTTGCTTTGCCTCTTTTACCGCCTTAACACATTCGCTCTTACTAAACCCTAAGCTCATTAACGCAATAACTGCGTCGTCGTCCACTTCGCTAACGTCACTTAAAACGGACGCGTCCTCAACGTCAGCGTTTGTTTCTTCGGTAATTTTTTCTCTTAATTCTAATATAATACGCTCGGCAGTCTTTTTCCCAAGCCCTTTAATTGATGATAAACCTTTAACGTCAGAGGTAGCTATCTTTAATGCCAAATCGGAAAGTTTCATATTTGAAAGCACCGTTATACCCATCTTTGGACCGACGCCCGAAACGGAAATAAGCTTTAAGAACATGTTTTTTTCTTCCAAATTAATAAAACCGTAAAGAGAAACACCGTCTTCACGAACGGCAAGATAAGTATAAACTTCCCCACTACCTTCATTAACTAGTTTTTGGTAAACGGATGCAGAGCAAGTTATTTCATAACCTATTCCGTTATTTTCTAAAAGCACCACTCCGTTTTTTGAGTCAATTACCTTTCCTTTAATATAACCTATCATTTTTCACCTTAAATACTAAAAAGTCCACCGAGTTTGTTAGTTTGCGCATGGCAAAGTGCAACGGCAAGTGCGTCCGCAGCGTCGTCAGGACGCGGAATCCCTTTTAACTTAAGCATGGTTTTAACCATTTGTTGTATTTGATTTTTCTCCGCACGACCATAACCTGTGAGCGCTTGTTTAATTTGCAAGGGTGTATATTCAAAAATCTTTCCACATTCTTTTATAGCAGTAAGAAGTATTACCCCTCTCGCATGTGCTACGGCTATACCTGTCTTGACGTTTTTAGCAAAAAACAATTCTTCAACCGCAATCTCGTTCGGCTTAAACTTATCAATGACTTGCTTAACGCCCTTTTCAAGCATGGCAAGTCGAACGGCAAGATTTTCCTCTTTTGGAGTAGAAATTATGCCGTAGTCAATCATCTCTGCTCTTCCGCTTTTGTCAGTTGAAATTACGCCGTAACCAAGCGTTGCTATTCCAGGGTCAAAACCTACAATTATCATATCTATAATATTTTACTTTATTTATCAGTAAAAGTCAATGAAAAGCGTAAAAATAAAAGACAGTCGAAAAACTGTCTTATTATTTCACTTTATTTAGTTGTTAGTCTATTTGTTTCCTATAGCCGTTCCGGTATTACAAAAAACGTTTTGCACCGTTAAAGTTATCGTGCTCTCTATTGTTTCCGTTACCCTACCATTAGTTCTCTCTACAACAATTTTTATCGAATCACCAAGTTCAATATATTTTTTCATTTGATAAACAGCAGAAGAAAGGTCACTTATAGTTGAAATACTAACTTCAACGTCCTCTTTTCCGTCGTTATAAATAATTTTAGTTATAACGTCTTCTACTTTAATAGCCGACGCGGGATTGGCTTTGTTGCACTTGTCAACGTTGCTACCTGAAACTATTGCAGTTAATACTACGTATTTAGTGCCATCTCTCCATTCTTTTTGCTGTGAAGTGATTCCTAGTTGCCATCTGCCCGAAATATAACCATAATTGCTTTCTGTCTTAGTCCCTATTAATTGACTAGCAATATTTATAAAACCCGTATCTTTCTCTACGTACGTCGTCTTAAACGGAATTGAATAGTTGATGCCATCGTATACTTCGCTACCCGCATTTGTTATGCCGACTAGTTCGCCATACATATTGAAAAGTCCACCACCTGAATTGCCATGATTGATTTGCACGTCAATTTGGATAAGATTCATATACCCTACCTCACCGACGTAAACTTCTCTATCTAAATAACTAACGATTCCAGCAGAAACAGTCATGGGGAGCTTTCCACTTGGATTTCCGATTGCAAATACGTCTTCACCGCGCATTAAAGAATATCCAGTCGCTGGAAGCTTTGCAGGAATAATATCTTGACTGGAAACAGAAGTCCCTTCTAAATCCAACTTTAAAACTGCAACGTCGGATTCGGCATCTCCACCAACTAAAGTAATAGCGTTATCCTCATGGATAATATTATCTATAATACCCTCGAACTTGAAATTTTCATCGTAATTTTCATCAGTATAGTTTCTAGTATTAGTATCCGGAACATAAACGGTAATACTTCCACCGTCGGCAATCACGTGGTGGGCGGTTAACACGTAAAACTCATTGAGCACGTTGTCTTCTAAATCTACTATCACCCCAGCGCCGTAAGAAGTAGTGCCCTCTTTATCCATCTGAATTGCAACAACAGAGCGTTCAACCTTAGAAACAGCTTCAGCTCTCGTTAAACACTTTCGTTCTGTTTCTTCTTGTGTTTTAAAGACTATCGACTGAGCAGAAACACTCGAGTCCGGTAAACCTTGACCATCATATGCACCGTTGTCCGGTTGTTCAAAAAGTGAACAGCCCGCAAAAGATAGGCACATTATTAAAACCGCAATAACGGCAGTCATTTTTTGGAATATCTTATTCATGTTTGTCTCCTTAATGCTCTTTTACTATATTCTACCATATTTTCATTGAAAATATCTTAATTTTAAAAAATTTTTTATTTTGCAACACTAAAGAAAAAGGGGGCATCTTTTATCCCCCTTCTCACTCCGCAAATCTTTACGGAGTGAAGGGAAATTTAATAGAAAATTAAAAATCGCTTGACTGCCGTTATAGAATTGCGAAAATATTTTTAACGGCAGTAATTTTACGGTAATCTTTGCGGATTATTTCAATTAAAAAAATCACCTTACCGCCGATAACATAAGTATAGGCAAGTAAGGTAAAATTATTCGTTCAATTTTAAATTATTCTTCTTCCTCTTCTGGAAGTTCAACGTTATGATAAACGTTTTGAACGTCGTCAAGGTCCTCAAGAGCGTCAACTAACTTCTTAAACTTAACTAAATCTTCATCAGATAGCGTAATTTTATTTTGTGGCAACATTTCTACTTGTGCAGAGAAAAAGTTAAGTCCCTTGTCCTCAAGATATTTTCTTACAGCCGAAAAGTTTGCAACTGCAGTATGCACGACGAAAGCGTCGTCTTCAACGATGAAATCGTCCGCACCTGCGTCTAATGCGTACTCCATTATAGCGTCTTCTGAAAGTTCAGGATTTCTTTCAATAACTATAACTCCCGTTGTCGAGAAAGTAAATGAAACGCAACCAGCATTTCCTAATGAGCCACCGTGCTTTCTCATTGCAGTACGAACGTAATCAACCGTACGGTTCTTATTATCAGTAAGTGTCTTTATAATAACTGCACTCCCTGCTGGGCCGTATCCTTCATAGGTCAATTCTTCATAATTATCCCCAGAAAGTTCACCTGATGCTTTAGCGATACATCTCTTAATATTATCGTTAGGCATATTTGCAGCTTTTGCTTTAGCAATTGCGTCAGCAAGCTTGCTGTTAGTGTTGGGGTCTGGATTATTTTTAGCGGCAACCGCAATTTCCCTACCCACCTTGGTAAAAATCTTTCCTTTTGCCGCGTCAGTTTTTGCCTTTTTAACGGCGATGTTAGCCGCATGTGAATGTCCTGACATATTTAATCTCCTTATTATTTATATTAGGTAACGTTATTTTTTAAGCCCATACATCAAAAGTGCTGCCGAAACGGCGGCGTTTAAACTTTCCATGCCATTAGCCATTGGAATACTAAGCGTGTGCTCTGCGCGTGATTTTATAAACTCACTCACTCCGTGCCCTTCGTTACCAATTACCAAACAAAAATCGTCTTTTGCTGTAAAATCAAACAAATTTTTACCATTCATGTCCGCAACAATTACTGGTAAATTTATAACTTTTAATAGTTCTTCTGCGCTCGCTCTGAAAGTATTGATTCGAAAAACTCCGCTCATACTTGCCCTGACTGCTTTTGGTGAAAATTGGTCGGCACACTCACTAGTAAGGTAGACGTTTTGATACCCGCTAGCCGCCGCCGTCCTTATTATCGCACCGACGTTTGTTGGGTCTGAAACCCCGTCTAGAAGCACGCAACTGCCGTTTGGAGGCATCAATTTATTTAGCGGTTTTTCTATGACCGCAATAACGCCTTGAGGACTGACCTCAGTTGTTATAAATTCAAACACTTGCTCGCTGACAGTTTCTGTTTTATACTGCTTGCAATCTAAGCTTGATAGCCCTTTCTCCGTACCTACGATAACTGTTATGGGTAAAGAGAGTAACACGGCTTCTTTTACAAGTTTGATGCCCTCAACCAAGTAAAGTCCCGTTTCGTCACGAAACTTTTTGTCTGAAAGAAAGCGTATTTGTTTAATTAACGAATTTTGTTTTGACGTTATCATATTACTTAAATAAAGCCTATCTTTTTTAAGGTAGGCTTTATGTCTTTATAGAATTAGATATTAGCTTTTGCCTTTTCGCAAAGAGCGGTGAATGCAGTTGCGTCAGAAACTGCGATTTCAGCAAGAACTTTTCTGTTAAGTTCAATGCCTGCTTTTTTAAGACCAAACATCAACTTACTGTAAGAAAGTCCGTTAAGTCTAGCCGCAGCGTTAATTCTAGCAATCCAAAGAGAACGGAAATCTCTCTTCTTTGCCTTTCTGCCATAGTAAGCATAAAGTTGAGCTTTCATTACGGCTTCGCGCGCTACTCTATATCTTTTACTTCTGCCACCGAAGTAGCCTTTTGCTAATTTTAATATTTTTCTACGCTTTTTAACAGCGTTAACTCCTCTTTTAATACGCATAATTCAATCTCCTTTTGCTTACTTGTTGTAAATGAGTGTTTGAACGGTCTTTTGTTGAGTAGTATCAACGTACGCACCTGCGCACAGACGGTTCTTTCTCTTTCTGTCTTTTTTGGTAAGAATGTGGTTTTTACCAGAACAAGCTCTCTTAATCTTGCCGGTAGCGGTTACTTTAAAACGTTTTTTTGCCGCACTTTTAGTTTTCATTTTAGGCATAAGTATATCCTCCGTTTATTTTTATAATTTAATTACGCTTTTATGGGCGCAAGCATCATCCAAATGTTTCTGCCCTCTGTAAGCGGTTGTTTTTCCATTACACCTGCGTCTTTAACAAGTTCAAAAAATCTTTTCATTACGTCTAGCGCAAGTTCTGCGTGCGCCATCTGTCTACCACGAAGTCTAATGGAAACCTTTACCTTGTTACCCGATGCTAAAAACTTTTGCGTTTGCTTTGCCTTTATGTTAAGGTCGCCCACGTCAATAGTCATAGATAATCCGACTTCCTTTACTTCAACGACTTTTTGATTCTTTTTCGCTTCTTTCGCCTTTTTCTTTTGCTCGAAAAGATATTTGCCGTAGTTCATTATTTTACATACCGGCGGATTAGCGTTAGGTGAAATCTTCACCAAGTCAAGACCTGCTTCTTCTGCAATTTTCAACGCTTCTTTTGAAGATACGATGCCGAGTTGCTCGCCTGTTTCACCGATTAGACGAACTTCTTTGTCACGAATTTCTGCGTTAATAAAATGTTCCTTTTTAATGGTTTTTTACCTCTCAATAATATTTTCCAAAAGGCGTTTAGCCCTTTATACCATAAAAAAACGGGTTGCTCTATAAAAAGCAACCCTAAAATACCACACAATTCCCTAAAAGGGATTAAAAGTATTGAGCCGAACGCAACTTTTTCCGTCGGCGAGAAGGGTCACTTCTTCTTTAAGCCTTAATATAATACAACAATTAACCGCAATTGTCAATCATTTTTTACAATAATTTAAAATTTTATCTTATTCCCCGTCGTTAAAATATAAAATACCGAGCGTATTCCCACCGCAGTGGCTGGCAATCGTGCAGCCCGCATGCGATTCGTAAATATTTTTAAATCCTACCTCTTCTAACGCCTTTTTAGCAGCGGATACCATTTCGGGCGTTGCCGTTGTGTAGGTTATAAATACCTTGTCAAGGTCTGGCGTATTAAATTCGTAAAGCGTTTCTTCGCAATATTTACTTACAACCTTTTCCATGTTCCCACGATATTTTTTATCCGCACTCATTTTTCCGTCTTTGACAACTATTCTCGGACGGAGCTTAAGTAGATTCGCACCGAAAAATTGCAAACTATTACATCTTCCACCCTTATAAAGATAATCCAGCCTTTCTATAACGAAGCTTGCCTGTACCTTTGAAACTCTTTTTGCAACTTTTTCCGCAATAACATTAATTTCTTCACCTGCATCAGCAAGCTCACGCGCATACAAAGCTAAAAGCCCGATACCCGTTGATAAACTTAAGCTGTCAACTACAAAAGTGTTTTTTACGTTCTTTGACGCGTTGATTGCATTTTGTGTAGATGAAGTAAGTCCGCTAGATAAAGATATATGTATAATACCGTCGTATTCAGTCAACAAACTTTCAAAATACTCTGTATATTCAAACTCGTTAAGCGCGTTGGTTTTTGGCAAAACTCCGTTTGTGTCAACGTAGTTAAATATCTCTTCCGTGGTAATTTCTCCATCTTTATAAAGGTCATTCCCTAATACGAATTGATAGGGTATAACTTTAATGTCGTATTTAGTTAATAATTCTTTGCTTAAATCGTTAGTTGATTCAACAGAAACTGCAATTTTCATCTGATTTTCTCCATTAGGTTAAACTTATCTTAAATTATTTTAGCATATTTATATCTTTTTGACAAGTATATTCCCCATGCCGTTCGGTTAAAATCTCACAATTTTAACTTAAACACTTGCTTTAATTTTCTAAATGAGTTATCATATTATAAGTAATTTATAACATCAGGAGTTTATTATGGAAAAAATAAACGGAACAATACAAAATGATTGCATTCCTTTTTCAGAATTTAAAAATCATGACGGAGAAATAATAACCATTCGCGGATACGTGCACCGTATTCGTGAAATGACAGGCTTCTCATTCGTTATCATTAGAACGGCTAGAGATACCATTCAATGCGTTTACGCGCCCGAGTTCTCTTCTTATCGTTGGGACGAAAAAATAGTTGAGGAAGCATGCGTTAAAATTAAAGGTAAAGTAGTTTCCAGCACGGACGCTAAGGGAAATGAAAGATTTGAACTTCAAATTCATGATATTGAAATTCTCTCCCTCCCCTCTGACAATCTTCCTATCGTTATTAATAAAAAACAGCTTGACAACATGCAACTTTCCACCGTTTTGGACTTACGCCCAATTTCTATGCGCAATCCAAAAGAAAGAGCAATCTTTAAGGTGCAAGAGGGCATCGCAAGAGGTTTTAGAGAATATCTTATGAAAAACGGGTTTACGGAAATCCGTTCTCCCAAAATTGTTTTTGCAGGTGCTGAGGGCGGTACTAATATTTTTAAGCTCGACTATTTCGGAAAGGAAGTTTTCCTCGCACAGTCCCCCCAATTATATAAGCAAGCACTCGTAGGCGTTTATGAAAAAGTATTTGAAATCGCACCCGTTTTCCGTGCAGAACATCATGACACCAGCAGACACCTAAACGAATACACTTCAATGGACTTGGAAATGGGTTTTATAAATTCCTTTGAAGATATTATGAACACTGAAGTCGGCATCTTAAAATACATGATGAATCTTCTTAAAACAGAATATAAAGAAGAAATTGAACTTCTACATGCAGATATTCCTGAAATTAACGAAGTACCCGTAATTAAGTTTATGGACGCAAAAGAACTCTTAATGAAAAAGTTTAAGTATCAACCGCAAGATATGAAAGACTTTGACCCACAAGAAGAAGAACTTTTAGGAAAGTACGCTAAAAAAGAACTTGGGAGCGATTTCTTATTCGTAACACATTATCCGTCCAAGAAGCGTCCCTTCTACACCATGGACGACCCCAATGACCCCGAATATACTCTTTCGTTCGACCTTTTATTTAGAGGTTTAGAAATCACTTCGGGCGGACAAAGAATTCACGACTACAATATGCAAGTAGAAAAAATGAAAAAACTCGGCATGAATCCCGAACTTTTCGACACTTATCTACTTCTCCACAAATACGGCGCGCCACCACACGGCGGTTTGGGACTAGGATTGGAAAGACTGACTATGCACTTACTAGGTGCAAAAAACGTTCGCGAAACTACAATGTTCCCGCGCGATATTAACAGAGTTACTCCGTAAAGAAAAAAATTTAAGGCACTTGAGACTTTTCTCAAGTGCCTTTTATTTTTATTTAATATCAATATCAAGCGGTTTATCAATTTCTTCGCCAACGTATTTGCCGTTCTTTTTTCTTTGTTTAACGCACTCGGTCAAAAGATACTCTATTTGCCCGTTTATAGAGCGGAAATCATCTTCCGCCCAACTAGCAATTGCGTTAAAAAGTTTTTCCGATACCCTAAGCGGTATTTGTTTTTTGTTATCCGACATATTAATATAAACTTCCCGAATTTACTATCGGTTGAGCATCACGGTTGCCACAAAGAACGACTAATAGATTGGAAACCATTGCCGCCTTTCTCTCTTCGTCAAGGTTGACTATTTCCTTTTCGCTCAATTTTTCAAGCGCCATTTCCACCATGCCTACTGCACCGTCAACTATCATTTTTCTCGCATCAATTATAGCAGACGCTTGTTGGCGTTGTAACATTACCGCAGCAATTTCAGGTGCGTAAGCAAGATAAGTAATTCTTGCTTCAATTACTTCGATACCTGCATCGTCTACTCTTTGTTGAATTTCGTTTTTAATACGGCTTGCAACTACTTCGCTAGAACCTCGTAAACTGCCCTCGTCTGCAATACCGTCACCCGTCGTATCTACGCCTTGCGCTACGTCGTAAGGATATATGCGCACGATGTTTCTTAAAGCACTGTCGCATTGAAGTGATAAATATTCCTTATAATTGTCAACGTTAAACACTGCCTTTGCAGTATCTACCACACGCCACATAACCGCTATACCTATTTCAATAGGGTTTCCTAGACAGTCGTTAATTTTTTGACGGCTATTATTGAGCGTCATTATCTTAAGTGAAATTTTATTTGGATTATAAGATGGATTTACTTGTAACTGACCGCTACTCGTCACCTTAAACACAGAGTTACTTTCCCCACTAACGTCTCCACTTTGATTAAGTTTTGTTCTTGATGCGGGGTTTACGCCAACCGAAAATGGATTTACAAAATAAAAACCGTCACCCTTAAGAGTTCCTATGTATTTACCAAAAAGGGTTAAAACCAACGCCTCTTGCGGTTTCAAAATCTTAAGCCCTAAATAAGGTATCCAACCTATTAATATCCAAATTCCGCCAACTATCATTAAAGTTATTGCCACTAAAAATGGTAATTCAATCCCCTCTTCAATAGCCGTTGCGCCAACCGCAAATATTGCTATACTTATCAAATATAATAGCGAAGTTAAAATTAGGGCGCGCATTCCGTGTTTCTTGCCTGTCAAAATCTTTTCTTGCATTTCTTTTCTCCTTTATATTGATATCAAAATGATATCATTTAAAAATATCTCTGTCAAGCATTATTTCAATTTTTTTAGATTTTTATTATTAGACCGTAAAAAAGGTAATCGACGCCGTTATCGGAGAGTATTTTTTGTTCGGTGGTATTAAATTTTAGCGCAAGCGAGCTAGCCGTATCGAAAGGTTTAACATTATATAATAAGCAATCTTCTTTTTCTATATAAAGTAAGTCGCCACTTTCTACTTCTGTTTTTAAGTTGTTTAATTTAACAAGAAGAGTTACGGGGATATTAAATTTTTGTGCAATAGAAAAAAGGGTATCATTTTCTGTTACTCTATAAAAAAACTTTTTCATATCATTATTATATTTAGAAAACTAAAAGAATAGAATACTAATAAACAGCAGAAAAAGGAGCAATAGTTGAGAACTTTTTTTAAAACGGTCGCAATCGTCACGGTATTTTCCATAAGCGAAAAATTTCTTGGTTTTTTATATCGCATATATTTATCAAGAACAATC
>JAZNMA010000086.1:0-7185 GCA_045579345.1 Christensenellaceae bacterium
TGGTGTGAAGGATGGGACTTGAACCCACACGGATAACCATACGCCCCTCAAACGTACGCGTCTGCCAATTCCGCCACCCTCACAAGTTAGCCTCTATATATTACTCAAATTTTTAGCGTTTGTCAAGAATATTGCCGTATAATTTTTTATATTTTTCAAAAGTTTTTTTTATTTTCTTTATATATTGACTAGTTTCATTAAACGGCACTTCTTTTAATCTCTTTCCGTCATCGCTGTACTTGGGATTTTTTAGCCATTCGCTAACGTTTCCTTCTCCTGCATTATAAGCGCAAATAGCAGTCTCTGTCTCAGAAAATCTATTATACAAGTAGGATATATAATAACAACCAAAACTGATGTTAGTATCCGCATTCATTAAGTCGTAACTTTTTGCACCGTTTAAGCTTGCAATATATTCCCCTGTTTTGGGGGTAATTTGCATAAGCCCTATCGCTCCTTTATTGCTAATTGCATTTTTATCAAAGTCACTTTCCACCTTTATCATGCTAAAAATTAAATAGTTGTCAAGTCCGTAATATTCTGAATACTTTATAATTTCCTTTTCATATCTTATCGGGTAAACCTTTTTCATTACCCACAAATATCCCGCTGAAACTATAAAAATCGTCCAAAACACTATCAGTAAAATAGTTAACAATCTATACGAAATTTTTAAAAACAACTCTCTATTAAAAAACATAAACCAATTACAGTTTATGCTTTTTAAAAAATAATTATTTATTTTAATAAGTTTTTGGGTGAATGACGTGTTCTTCTTTTATATCTGCCGACGACCATTTTTTATCCTGCAAAATCCTCGCGCGTTGCACGGATTTATTTCCGTACTTTTTACGGATTTTATCCACTGCTAAATCAATTTTTTCTTTTTTCTCTTCCTTTCCTTTATCAAACGATAACGAGAGCTGTTCTGCGCCTAAAAGAAAATCGCTCACCGCAATACCTATTCCACGCACTGGTCGCTCCCAAGTATAAAACGATTCAAACAATTTATACGCACAGTTTGCAATATCTACCGTCGAACGAGTTGGTCTTTCTAGTTTAGTCTGCTTACCGTATGTTAAAAGCGCATTATCGGTCACGCTTATTTTTACCGTATTTGCTTTGCCCAATCCGCTTTCACGAAGCCTTGACGCTACGCTTTCACTAAGCAATAATATTAGTGTTTTAACCTCTTCAAACGTATAGTTATCTTTATAATCGGTTAGACTGTTTCCTATACTTTTAACGCTATCTTCACCTTTATTTGAAGATACAGGCGAATCGTCTTTGCCGTTAGCGAATTTATATAGAGTATTTCCCCACGCACCCAATAGTTTATTTAAAATTTTCTCATCAGCTGTTGCTATATCGCCTATGCTATGAATACCTATCATGTTGAGTTTGCTTTTAGTTGCTTTACCTACATAAAGTAAATCCTCTGCTGGCAAGTTCCATACCGTTGTCTTATAATTTTCCGGGGTAATAACCGTTACTGCATCGGGTTTTTTCATATCTGAGCCAAGTTTCGCAAAAATTTTATTAAAACTTACGCCAACGCTTACGGTTATGCCTATTTCTTCTTTTACCGCTTGTCTAATTTGTTCGGCTATTTCCTCTCCCGAGCCAAAAATATTTAAACTGTCGGTAACGTCCAACCAACACTCGTCTATCCCAAAACTTTCTATATGGTCTGTAAATCTTTGATATATTTTTCTTACCGCCTCTGATACCCTTAGATATGAATCAAAATCCGCATTAAACGTTATTAAGTTACCTTTGCATTTGTTCTTTGCTTGCCATAGTACTTCCCCTGTTTTAACTCCAAAACTTTTTGCAAGTTGATTTTTAGCAAGCACGATGCCGTGCCTATCCTCTACGCTACCGCATACTACTACTGGCATATCTTTACATTCTGGGTGCTTTAAAATCTCTACTGATGCATAAAAATTATTCAAATCACTATGCAAAATTGTTCTCATACTTTTCTTTCCACAAACCAAATTTCTTTTTGTTTATCATAATAAACGTATCTTCTTTGTCCACCTATGGATACTGTAAATCTTTCAACTAAAATTTCACCCGTTAAACTCGGCTTTTTTTCTCTTGCGATTATTCTATCTATTGGGTATTTTTCTCCATCTTCCCATTCGACTAAAAGTGGTTTTATCCCTCCATCTTTTAAAAATCGTACAATCATAGCAATTTTTTTCTTTTCATATGCCATGACTTTATTTTGTCACCACGTGAAATTTTTATGTTTTATTTTCTTTTATACTCCAATAATTTGTCACCTTTATACTTTAACGTTATATGAAAGAACTTTTCTTCACTTTCTAAAAGCTCAAAAAAAATCTTGTCGCCTTCCCATATATTTAAATTTTTTATATTTTCTTTTTTTACCCACACAAGTTTCCCCTCGTCACATTCTCTATTAATTTCCCCTTTATAACCGTCAGCTGTAAACAAGTGCATATTTTCCGATTCAAACCTATCTGATAAAAACTCCACAATCCCGCGGTACCTTAAATTTATCGGTATAATTCCAGCCTCTTCTTTTATTTCTCTTATCGCGCACTCTGTTGGGGTTTCTCCCTTTTCAAATTTTCCACCTATTCCAACCCATTTATCTTTATTAATATCATTTTCTTTTTTTATGCGGTGCATCATCAAATATGCTCCGTCATTTTCTACATAACACAAGGTGGTTTCTATCATATTATATTTCCTTTTTTATAATCAATGGCTAAATCATTCTTTGTTGGATTTTTTCTAAATTCATAAGGCACCTTGTTAGGTGCCTTTGGTAGTCCTGGCGGGTTTCTGCCCCTTGTTAAGGGGAAGGCAAACTTTAGTTTGCGAGGGGTTTGTCGTCCGCGACCAGCGAGCGAACCTTGGTTCGATTCCATTGGCTAAATTCATAAGGCACCTTGTTAGGTGCCTTTGGTAGTCCTGGCGGGAATCGAACCCACAACGGCCCCTTAGGAGGATATATCTGCCCCTAATGTAGGGTTTGCAAAATACCTAAAATGCATATTTTGCACCATTTTCGCCGTTTACTCGCCGTATTTTGCGTAATTTTTACTCCGTTTAATAACTTTTATAGCGTTCAAAAAACCAAGGCAACCAAAAAGGTCACCAAATTTGGTGACCTGATTTTTACGACCGTTTGAAGTCCTTGAGTTTTGTTTAAATATATGGTATAATAAGAATAATCATTCACACCAAGGAAAAGGTAATTTGTATGCGATATTTATTGTTAGACACTTGTATTTTTGACAAAGAAAATTATAATTTTGATTATGGTTTTTTAAAATTTATAAAAAAACTAAATATAAAAGGTGAGATAGCATTTTTAACTCACGAGGTTCTTGCTCTTGAATTAAAAAAACACCTACAAGAAAAAGCGTCTGCGTTTTTTTCTTTCTACAAAAGCGCGCGAAAAGAAATCAGTTGCTTGTCTTCTGCTAAAAAATATAAAGGCTTTTTTAACATCAACATTGAAAAGATTGAAAAGGAGTTGTTAACAGCGTATGACAATTTCTTTGATGCACCGCATAATATGAAACTTGATACACAAAACGCCGATTTGTCGGAAATTCTTTCCTCCTATTCCATGTCCCAACCCCCTTTTGGAACAGGAGATAAAAAATATGAGTTTCCAGATGCAATAGTATTGAACTCCTTAATACATACAAGTTTTTCGTCCAGCGACGAAATATATATCGTTTCCTACGATAACGACTGGAAAAACTTCTTTACAAATAAAAATCAATATAAATTTTATACTGACCTGTTTCAATTAATAAAAGACATTGCTAATGAACAAGATCAGCCTTCATTTTTTGATGATGCAATAGAAAAATGGTGTGTTAAGAATAACGATATTCTATTGGAGACATTGAACGATGGTCTTTTCTTTAATTTCGATTTTCACATTATTAATGACGAAGACGAAATCGATGATAACCGTTCGCAAATAATTAGCATAGCAGAAGCGAACTGCTTATACTTCGATTTAGAAAATGAAGTGCTAGATTTTGACGTATCTTTTACTACAGATGTTGATTTTGACCTCAATTTTTTAGATTACGATAATGCCTACTATGATAGAGAAACTTGTGAATATTATAATTTAGAAAGAAAAACATTTAGATATACTGGTCAAATCGATGGTTTTGCCGTAATTAGCGCAAAGATTAAGCATTTAGGACAAGGAAAGATTAAAATTGAAAAAATTAAAGCCATTGAATTGTTTCAGCATCAGATTGAATACAATATTCCCGATTTAGACGTGGAAGATATAACTGAAGATTTTGATATTTTATAATTATTACGTGCCATTTAAAGCGCTTTCGCTGGGCTCTTAAAAACCTTTACGGTATACTTTGCTTAACAATAATATATGGAGGCAAAAATGGCAAGTATATACGGATTTACATTAAAGAACAGAAAGACTTTTCAAGGGCTTGACTGGCAAGGAAACCAAGGCAACCTTTGCTACAAAGGTAAAAAGGTGGCTTGGTATAACGACAGCGGAAACGGCGGTTCGTGCGATATCGTCTACTACGATAACTCCTACGCGCCTATCCTGGAAGAAACGATTAAACGCTACTTTAAGGAACGACCGATAATTACGGAGTACGGCGAGTTAGACGGCGACGAAGATTTATTTATGGCAGAACTCCTGCAACTGATGGATAACGAAAAGGAATACAAAAAAGCCGTCAAAAAAGGTTACTCCTGCCTTGTCACGTATACCGACGCAAACACTCACTTCTCCTACAGCATGATGTGTAACAACGACACCGCGCAAAAAATGAACAATCGCACGGACATCACGAAACTAAAAGTATATCGTTCAACAAAAGACTTTATAATAGAATAACCACGCTATCGGCAAGAAACAAATAATTTTACATCCAAATTTTAATGTTTTATGCCGATATCGGCAAAAAAACCAACATAACAAATCTAAAAATTAATAAATTTTGCCGACACACTTCACCGTCACGGAAACACCTTGGCGGTTTTTTATTGCAATTTTTATAAAGGTGACAGATATTGTCATATTTACTATGATAAAATATGGGTGTCCAATAAATTGGACAGGTGTTTTATGTTTGATATGATATTATAAATGCAACGGAGAAAAAAGTATGGCTACCACTAATAAAAAAAGACGAATATTTGCTGGATATTATAAACGATTAACTGACGGATTAAGGTTTTACGTTGTAGACGTTGTTAAGGACTTAGAAACGGAACAAGAAGTCGTAATTTGCAAGAAAGTTTCTCATAAAGAATACGGAACTTACTTCACCTTAACACGTGAGGCTTTTTGCGCTAAAATTATACACGAAGGCGTAAAAAGAAACAAATATTATAGAGAAGTACAGCGTTACGGCATGAGTGAATTAGATCAGTATGATTTAGAATGTGACGGCTATCGCAAACCTATTGTAAAGCAATCAAAATTTGATAAAATTAGAGAG
Organism: Christensenellaceae bacterium; assembly: GCA_045579345.1. Taxonomy (GTDB): domain Bacteria; phylum Bacillota; class Clostridia; order Christensenellales; family Borkfalkiaceae; genus UBA1259. Next base: position 5,493 of record JAZNMA010000086.1, read on the forward strand.
TGTCGACAAAATTATAATTATTTGGCATACGCAAAAGACATCTGCGAATGGTATGCGATAGATTTTAAAAATTATCAATTAAGCATAAACCAAAAAAAGGTTATGGGATTTGGACGAAAAAGGGATTTTCTTGCCACTAAAGAAGACTTAAAATTCTTAAGCAACTGTCTAAAGACAACGTTGTCGGAATACGCAAACTTTTTTGAAGAACATTTTGCTGAAAAACTGTCTTTGAGAAAATATGCCGAAAAACATCACCTAAATCGTGGCAGCGTTGACTACATAAAAAAGAAGTTCCTTACCGCCTTTAGTTTAGAGTTAGAAAAAAGAGATTTGTCAGATGGTATAAAAAGAATTAAAACCATATAATACTGTAAACGCCACCTTTAAAGTGGCGTTTATGTCAATTTTATGCATTTGCGATTGTTCGCTCCATTTGAGTGAGAGGGTTATTCCCCTTTCACTCTTTTTTATGTCAATTTTATGTACTTGCGAGTGTTCGCTCCTGAAAGAGTGAGGGGGAAATAAAGTTTTTTGAAAGACACCACGGACTTTTTTGTTTTTTGTCCTTATAAGTAGATGAAAAAATAATTTTTCATAAAAACCGTCAACTTTGCAGCTTTATACTCCTTAATTAGTGAAAAGTTGTTTTTCTTTTGACGTTAAAACAAAAAATTTTAATTGGCTCAAAAAGTGAGCCCTTTAGAAAATAAAATTTTTCAAAGGTTTCAAAAAGTGAAACGTTAAACTGATACGTTTTATTTGAAAAATTTTTTTAACCGTTCAAAAAGTGAGCAGTTTGGGATTTATAGTTACAACTAATAACGGTATCTATAGCGAAAGTCGACGCGCTATTTATATAAAAATTCTTTAGGAGGTGGTCTATGACTTAGGCAACAATTTTACACAACTGAATACGACAAACAAAATTTACTTTGGAGGTACTAATGGAGCAAACTGAACATTACTTAAAACTAAACAGCAACCTGGTAGAAATACCAAACTTATCCCCACGGGCGAAATTGCTATACGGGTATATCGTTTCCCTAACGCAACAAAACGGCTATTGTTTTGCCACAAATGCTTTCTTTATGAAAAAATTAAGCGTTTGTGAGCGTACGGTTACGAGAACTATTACGGAATTGAAAAAATTCAACCTCATTGTTTGCAAATGGGGACAGGCCAAAAACGGTAGACGCGGACGACTTATTTTTTTGATTTCTAACTCGCCAAATTTGTCTACCGCACCCAGTCAAAATTGTCTGCCAAACACAGACAAACCTGTCTGCCATAATAATAAAAGGAATATGAAAAGTAATATTTCTTACGAAAGCAAATTTGGCATCAAATGCGATTAGGAGGAAAAATGAAAACGATTGATTTACAACCAGACGAATACTTGGGCGAAGACGGTCTTGCCTATTGCAAAAACTGTAACACCCCACGCGTGTACCGTTATGAAGACAACTTCTTTCACATTCCTTGTAAATGCCGTCAGGAGGCTTATGAAAAAGCCGAACGAGAGCGCAAACTACAGGAGCGGAAAGCCAAGGCTGAAGAATACCGCCGTAACAGCGCGCTAGGAAAGCATTTTAGGAACTGCACCTTTGAAACGGCTATGATTATACCCAGCAACAAAGTCGTCTACCAAAAGTGCCAGAACTATTGCACGCACGCGGATAAGATGTATGAG
>JAZNMA010000087.1:0-13103 GCA_045579345.1 Christensenellaceae bacterium
GCAAGCCACTCGTTTAACCAATTTTTATATTTCATAGTACCTCCGTTTAACATAATTAAAAAAAGCACACTTTTCTTCGCTCTACGAAGTATAGTGTGCTATACTTTTTTATTAAAATCAATATTTTATGACGGCTAAAAACAAAATACGGCAGGAACGTAAATTCCTACCGTTATAATGATTAAAGAGTAAAAGAAAATCCGAATCATTCACTTGTTACAAGTATTTGCTTCGGATTATACTGATTTGGTGCGGATAACAGGATTTGAACCTGCACGGTCGCCCACTAGAATCTGAATCTAGCGCGTCTGCCAGTTCCGCCATATCCGCTTTTTTATTTATATTTCAAAATCAACTGCTACGCTAGTTTTGGTAACTGCGTGCATATGTTTTTTCACAACTTCTACGTGATATTTATCTTGTTGATAATCAGACAAAGCTTTCATGTCGTCAAGAATAACCGATAAGATAACGTCATATGAACGGGCAGAACCTAAACAATCTACGCCAACCTCTATCCCTTTAAGCATAGGAACGTTGCCTTGCATGCTTAAAAGCACTTCTTTTGCCTTTTCTTTTGATTCGCCCTCGTTTAATTTAAAACATACTACGTGTTTAATCATGGTTAACTCCTCTTAAAATTTAGTGGCACAACTGCCTTTGCATTCAAATCTAAATTCGCAAAATTGCCTTTCTTATACTGCAAATATCCCTCTGCGCCTATCATTGCTCCGTTATCAGTACAATATTTCTTTCCTGGAATAACGAGTTTAATTTTTTCTTTTTCAGCACGATTTTTTAGTATTTCTCTTAAATATCCGTTTGCACCGACACCGCCTGATACAGTAATTGTGTTATAACCACACTCTTTACAAGCTTTAATCGCTTTATCTACCAACACGTCTATTGCCGAGCACTGAAAACTGCAAGCGACGTCTGCTTTATTAACGTCGTTACCCTTGCTCACTTCGTTGTGAACGTAGTTTATCACAGCCGTCTTTAAACCACTGTACGAAAAGTCATATTCTCCGCCGGCGTAATTTTTAAGCATTTTGGGTAGGCAAACAACGTTTTGACCTTCTTTTGCGAGCCTTTCAACGTTTGGACCACCGGGGTAATTAAGCCCTAAAACCCTTGCCACTTTATCAAACGCTTCACCTACAGCGTCATCAATAGTACTGCCTAAAACTGTTAAATTATAATAATCGTCCACAGCGACTATCGCTGTATGTCCGCCACTTGCTAAAATTGTGATGAAAGGTGGCTCTAAATCTTTATCCGCTAGATATGACGCTGCAATATGCCCCCTTATATGACTAACCGGAACGAGTGGTTTATTTGTAGAAAAAGCAAGCGCTTTTGCAAAAGAAACGCCAACTAAAAGCGCTCCCAATAGCCCAGCCCCCTCGGTAACGGCAAACGCGTCTATATCCTCTAATGTGAGGTTTGCGGACTTTAAGGCGCGTTCTGTAGCGGTTAAAATTGCCGTAGTGTGCGTTCTAGACGCTATCTCTGGAACAACTCCGCCAAAGCGCGCGTGCTCTGTTGCTGAACTTATTATTTCTTCAGATAAAATTTCTCTGCCGTTTTTTATAATCGCAACAGCCGTCTCATCGCAAGACGTCTCTATCCCCATAATTGTTGGATTATTTTTAAGTTGCAATTTTTTTATGTTCTCAAAGTAACTCATTGTGACTTCTTTAAATAATCGTTAATAAATCCTTGAATATTTCCGTTCATAACCGAATTCACGTCGGTGATTTCAAATCCCGTTCTATGGTCTTTAACCAAAGTATACGGGCAAAATACGTAAGAACGAATTTGACTTCCCCATTCGATTTTCTTTATTTCGCCTTTTATATCTTGATCTAACTCCATTCTCTCGGCTTCGCGCTTTTCTATCAACTTACTGATAAGCATTTTCATCGCCATTTCACGGTTTTGTGTTTGGCTTCTTTCGTTTTGACAAGCAACTACAATTCCTGTCGGCAAATGAGTTATACGAATAGCCGACTCAGTTTTATTGACGTGTTGGCCACCAGCACCACTGGAACGATATGTGTCAACCTTTAACTCATCTGCACTTATTTTAATCTCTTCGTCATCTTCAATTTCCGGCATAACCTCAAGTGAAGCAAAAGATGTGTGCCTTCTCTTGTTTGCATCAAAAGGTGAAATTCTAACTAATCTGTGAACACCTTTTTCCGCCTTTAAATAGCCGTATGCACAATCCCCTTCAATCTTAAAGGAAACTGATTTTATCCCAGCTTCGTCACCTTCTAAACGGTCGAGTTCCGTAAGCGTATAGCCATTTTTCTCGGCATAATACATATACATTCTGTATAACATTTCCGTCCAATCACACGCTTCCGTTCCGCCCGCTCCTGCATGCAAGGTTAAAAGAGCGTTAAGTTTATCGTATTTCCCACGTAAAAGTGCAGAAAGACGCATCTCTTCAATCTTCTTTTCAACAGATGATAATTCCACCTCTAATTCTTCTAAAAGGCTTTCATCATTCTCTTCTTCTGCAAGGTCAACGATTTCTAGGGCCTCGTTTACTGTCTTTTCCGCCTTGTCAAAAGCTGTAACTTTACTAGTTAAAGAGGCTATTTGTTTAGATATTTGTTGAGATTTAGCTAGGTCTGTATAAATTTCCGGCTTTTCTGAAAGTTCAGTCTTTTCTTTTAACTCTAAACGCAATTTATCGACGTCAAAGAGAGTGCCCCGTCTCCGTTAGGATACCTTTTAATTCTTTAATTTTAAGTCTATATTCCTCAGATTTAATCATTGAAAATTCCCTTTATTTATTAGCACCACAGCAGTTTTTATATTTTTTACCGCTACCACACGGACATGGGTCGTTTCTACCTATTTCGTGTACTGCTTTTTTGGGACGCATTACAGGCCCTTGAGGTTGATTTGTTGAAAGATTTTTGTTCTCTTCTGTCTTTTGCGGTACTTTTTGTAATTCTGCTTTTAATAACAGGGTTACCGTATCGTCTTGAATGGATGCAGTGAGGTCTTCAAACATTTCAAAGCCCTCTTTTTTATATTCTATTACAGGGTCAACGTTGCCGTAACTTCTAAGACTAATTCCCTTTCTCAGTTGGTCCATTGAATCGATGTGGTCAATCCACTTGGTGTCGATATTACGGAGTAACACCATTTTTTCTATTTCATGATAATTTATACCTTCGCCTGCATATCTGTCTATCTTTTCTTCGTATGCATTTATTGTTGCATTAGTCAATTTATCTATGAAATATTCATAATCTATTTCTTCCACCATTTCTTTATTGATAAAATTGCTATCTTTAGGTAAAAGCTTTAATTCAATTATATTATTAAGTGCCTCCAAATCCCACGTTTCAGGTTTATTTTCATTATTTATTACTGTACCAACAACGTATTTAACAAAATCAGGGATAAGTTTTAATATGTCGTCATGAACGTTTTCGGTCTTAATAACTTTCATTCTTTCTTCGTACATAACGATACGTTGCTGATTCATTACATCGTCATATTGAAGAACGTGTTTTCTTATGCCGAAGTTCTTACCCTCAATAGTCCTTTGTGCATTTTCAATGCTTCTAGAAAGCATCTTTGCTTGCATAGGTTGGTCTTCGTCAATTTTAAACATATCGTAAACATGTTGCATTCTCTCGCCACCAAAACGCTTTGCCAAATCGTCTTCAAGCGAAATAAAGAATATTGAAGAGCCTGCGTCGCCTTGACGTCCACTACGCCCTCTTAACTGGTTATCAATACGGCGAGATTCGTGACGTTCAGTACCTAAAATATGAAGTCCGCCCGCTTGCACAACCTTTGCTTTTTCAGCGTCTGTTTGCTTTTTAAATTCGTCGTAAATAGCCCTATATTTTTCTCTAACTTCTTTCACATCATCTGGAATATCTGAAACAAAAGAGGTTGCCAGTTCAATAACACTGTCTTCCACCCCTTGTTCACGAAGTTTTCTTTTAGCTAAAAACTCAGGGTTTCCACCGAGCAAAATGTCAGTACCACGTCCTGCCATGTTGGTAGCAATAGTAACGGCACCGTACCTTCCCGCTTGAGCAACGATGTCTGCTTCTCTTGCGTGGTTTTTAGCGTTTAACACGTTGTGTTTAATACCTTTTTTAATTAAAAGCTTAGAAATTTCTTCAGATTTTTCAACAGTAACCGTACCTACTAACACGGGTTGACCTTTAGCATGTTTTTCAACGATTTCATTTAAGATTGCGGAATTTTTTCCGTTAACCGTTTTATAAATTACGTCAGGCATGTCAATTCTTGCAACAGGTTTGTTTGTAGGAATTTCTAAAACGTCAAGCCCGTAAATAGCTCTAAATTCTTCTTCCTCGCTCTTTGCCGTACCCGTCATACCTGACAGTTTTTTGTAAAGCCTAAAATAGTTTTGGAATGTAATAGTTGCGTAAGTTTTATTTTCATTTCTTACTTTTACACTTTCTTTCGCTTCTATTGCTTGATGTAATCCATCTGAATAACGACGACCTATCATGAGACGGCCAGTAAACTCGTCAACAATTATAACTTCGCCGTCCGAAACCACGTAGTCGTTATCTCTTTTAAATATGAAGTTTGCTTTGAGTGCTTGTTGGATATGATGTGATAAACTTGCGTTTTCAATATCCGAAAAATTATTAAGCCCGAAGAAAGCTTCTGCTTTTTTAGCGCCAGATTCTGTTATTTGAACAGTCTTTTCCTTAATATCAATAGTAAAATCCTTGTCTAAAACCAAAGTTTTTACAAACTTATTAGCAGTAATATATTTTTCGCTAGACTCACCGCCTTTACCAGATATAATAAGCGGAGTTCTTGCTTCGTCAATTAAAATAGAGTCAACTTCGTCGACGATTGCAAACGAGAGCGGACGCTGTACCATTTTATCTAAACTAGATTTAAGATTATCTCTTAAATAATCAAAACCCATTTCGTTGTTAGTGCCATAAGTTATATCGCAAGCGTATGCTTTTTGCTTATCTTCGTCTTCCATGCCGGCAACTGCAACACCAACCGTTAAACCTAGGAATTTATAAACCTTACCCATCCACTCTGCGTCACGCTGTGCAAGATAGTCGTTGACGGTAACTATGTGTACACCCTCTCCAGAAAGTGCATTTAAATACGCGGGTAATGTTGCGACTAAAGTTTTACCTTCACCAGTTTTCATCTCTGCGACTCTACCTTGATGCAAGCAAATACCACCAATAATTTGTACTTTATAGTGGCTCATGTTAAGCACACGTTTAGAAGCCTCTCTAACTACGGCAAAAGCGTCAAACAAAATATCGTCTAATGTATCACCAGACTTCAATCTAGTTTTTAAAAAATTAGTCTGCTCACGCAACTCCTCGTCAGTAAAATTAACGTACTTACTTTCAAGTGAAATTACTTTATCCGCCATTTTGTCTAATCTTTTTAGATTCCGTCTAGCTTCACCACCTAAAATATATCTAAATAATCCCATTTTTACTCCTTAACGTTAAACGTTTATTTTTAATATTTATCTTTTGGAGGCAAACTTGCCACCGTAATTAAATACACATTTTTTGCGCCAGATTTCTTAAAGTTTTCAGCAAGCACTTCAGCCGTTGCGCCTGTTGTGGTAACATCGTCTACTATTACCACTGTTTTTTCTCTAACTGCTTTTTTATCTGTTATCTTAAATGCGCCAGCTAAATTTTTCAATCTTTCTGTTTTAGAAAGCGTTGCTTGCCTCTTTGTTTCTTTTACCTTTATTACATCAACAAAAAGTTGGACGTTTACTTTTTCGGATAGCCCTTTTGCCAAAACAAACGATTGATTATATCCACGACGACGCCTTGCTTTTTCTGTCATCGGAACGTACGTTATGTAATCTGCATTAAAGCTATTTTTTAAGTATATAAACGACAATTGTTCAATAAAATACTCTGCAATATACCGTTGGTTTTTGTATTTAAATCTTTTTATCATTTCACTTACGGGTCGCTCGTAAGAAAACACGCTTCTACCTTTGTCAATTGCTAAAAGCTTTTCCCTGCAAGTTGAACAGTAATTTGTAAAAGAAAGTACTTTTCTCCCGCAATGGTCGCATATTGGTCCTTCATTAAACGGCAGTTTATCGTAACATTCTGAACAAAACTTTTCCTCTTTAAATATCTCTTTCCCGCAAGCAAGACATCTCCAATAGCTATTAAAAATATATCTTTTACAAAACGCCTTAACTCTTTCAATTATTTTCATGATTAAAGATATTTCTTAAGGTCGTCTGCTTTATCTAATTTTTCCCACGAAAATATATCTCTACCGAAATGTCCATAACTTGCAGTTTGGCGATATACGGGTTTCCTTAATTGTAGCTTTTCAATAATTGCCGACGGACGTAAATCGAATTCTTTCATAACAATATCTGCAAGTTCTTCATCAGAAATCTTACCAGTACCGAAAGTATTAACGACGATTGATACAGGATTAGCAACGCCTATTGCATATGCTATTTGTATCTGACATTCATCTGCCAACCCAGATGCAACTATATTTTTACATATATATCTTGCCATATACGTTGCCGAACGGTCAACTTTCGTAGGGTCTTTACCGCTGAAAGCACCACCTCCGTGTGGACACTTACCGCCATACGTATCGACTATAATTTTTCTGCCGGTAAGTCCCGAATCACCGTTTGGTCCGCCAATTTCAAATCTACCCGTAGGATTTATATAACATTTGGTATTTTTATCAAGATATTCTTTAGGAAAAACCCTGTCAATAACCTTTTCTTTTAAGTCCTTTCTAAGTCTTTCAGTAGTAACGCTTTCGTCATGCTGAGACGATAGTACTATTGCTTCTATCCTTAAAGGTTTGCCGTCTTTATATTCGACGGTAACTTGCCCCTTTCCGTCCGGACGAAGATACGATAATTCCCCGCTTTTTCTAACCTCTTCTAATTTCTCACACATTTTGTGCGAGAGCATTATGGGAAGTGGCATATATTCAGCGGTTTCTCTACACGCATAACCAAACATTATGCCTTGGTCGCCTGCACCGATTTTATTATAAACGTCTCCGCTGTCTGAATCTTCTTGCGAGCTGTCAACACCCATTGCAATATCTGCACTTTGCTTATTAAGTCTAACAATAATTTCAGCAGTATCAGCTGAAAAACCTGTTTTTTCATCGGTATAACCGATTTCACTAATAACTTTTTTTGCAACCTCTTTAACGTCTATTTTTGCAGTAGAGGTTATTTCTCCCATAATAAGAACCAAATTAGTAGTAGCGCTACATTCGCAAGCAACCCTTGCGTTCGAATCTTGTTCTAAAATAGCGTCTAGTACCGCATCAGAAATATTATCACATACTTTGTCGGGATGTCCGACCGTTACACTTTCACTTGTAAAAAATTTTTTCATATTTAACCTTTGTCTATAAAGTATAAAAATCCACTATTCGATTATTATACAACAAAACTTTTATGATGTCAATCTTCTTTTCTAAACCTTTTAATCTTTTATAAGTTAAATTACTTATTTTTACCTGTTTTTTTTGCGTTTCGACAAAACACGTAACTTGCTAATTTTTTACTACCAAAAATACTGTAATTTAAATTAATTTACTTGACTTGTTTGGCACTATAAAAGTATAATTATTTAGATTAAACTATATTGTTTAAATATAGTTTTAAGTTTCACGATTTATAATTGCTGTATTCTAAAAACTTACAAGGAGCATGAATAATGGATAACGTAAAGACAAATAAAGAAAATATCAGCTTTCTACCTGCTGTAAAAACGTTGTCAAAGTCAATAAGAGAATATAAAAAGCCTTCCCTATTAGCGCCGTTTTTCGTTGCGTTAGAAGTTATAGTTGAATGTTTTATTCCTTACATTATGACACTATTACTTGGTGCTATAGAATATATATCGGGCTCGCCTAAAACTCCAAACCCCATTTCTGTTAGTATAGTTAAATGGATATTTGGCGATAAACAGCCCGTTCTTATGACCACTATATTGTGTTTTGGCGGGACGTTATTATTTCTTGCCTTTATTTCTCTAACGTTCGGTGCACTGTCCGGTAAATTTTGTGCCGTTGCATCTAGCGGTTTTGCTAAAAACTTACGTAAAGATATGTTTTATAACGTGCAAAATTTCTCCTTTTCAAACATAGATAAATTTTCCTCATCTAGCCTTATCACGAGAATGACTACAGACGTAATGCACGTTGAAATGTCATACATGATGATTATAAGAACAGCGGTGCGCTCGCCTTTTATGCTAGTTTTCTCTTTAATTATGTCGTTTGCAATCAATACTAAAATGGCACTTATCTTTTTATGCACTACGCCAATCCTTGCAATCGGCTTAATAATAATAATGACCAAAGCCATACCATTCTTTACGCGAATTTTCAAAAAGTACGACAAAATGAATGAATCTGTCGAAGAAAATATAAGCGGTATGAGAGTTGTAAAGTCATACGTTAGAGAAAATTATGAAATTGAAAAATTCAATAAAGCTTCTAAAAACGTTAGAGATGATTTCACAAAGGCTGAAAAAATTATAGCTTTTAATGGTCCACTTATGAATTTTTGCGTATACGGTGGATTGATTGCAATTTACATGGTTGGCGCCTCAATGATTATTAATAGTAACGAACAATTGCTCAAAATGACGGAATTACAAAGTTTTATGAGCTATTCTTTCCAAATGTTAATGAGCTTAATGATGCTTTCAATGATTATGGTTCAACTGATTATGTCCACGGCAAGCATAAAGCGAATTGCGGAAGTTATAAATGAAAAAGCATCTATTGTTTCGCCCGAAAATTCAGTCAAGGAAGTCAAAGACGGTAGTATTGAATTTAACAACGTTAGCTTTAAATATTCTAAAAATGCAGAACGTTTCGCATTATCTGATATTAACTTAAAAATAAAAAGTGGTGAAACCGTAGGCATCTTAGGCGCTACGGGTTCAAGCAAAACTACCCTAGTCAACCTAATCCCCCGTTTATACGACGTTAGCGAGGGCAGTGTTAAAGTTGCGGGAAATGACGTCAGAGAATACGACATTACTTCGCTTAGAAATTCAGTTGCAATGGTTTTACAAAAAAATCAACTTTTCTCAGGCACGCTTAGAGAAAATATGCAATGGGGCGATAAATTTGCTACCGACGAAGAAATTAAACAAGCCCTTGACCTTGCCCAAATAGGTAATTTTGAGCTAGACAAAAAGGTAGAACAAGGCGGAGCAAATTTTTCAGGCGGGCAAAAACAAAGGTTATGTATTGCAAGAGCGTTACTTAAAAAACCTAAAATTCTCATTCTTGACGACTCAACTAGCGCAGTCGACACCAAGACAGACGCTTTGATTAGAAATTCTTTCCGTCAATATATTCCAGAAACGACAAAAATAATAATTGCACAACGCGTTGCTTCAGTTCAAGACGCAGATAAAATCATCATAATGGATAACGGTAAAATTACCGCTATCGGCACACACGAAGAACTGTTAAAATGCAACGAAATTTACCAAGAACTATATAATTCCCAAAACAAGGCAGGTGATGATAATGGCTAGAGTAGTGCCGATGAGAGGTAGTAATGGCGCGCAAGGAAGACCAAAAGCAGTTGCAAAAAAGGGCACTTTAAAACGTTTACTTACTATGCTTTTTACTAAAAATAAAAGCAATATGATTTTAGTTTTTATTTGTCTAACCATAAGTGCCGCTACGGGCGTCGCTTCATCCCTATTTTTAAAACGTCTTTTAACTCTCATTCAAGATGGATTAGACTATGGTTTGGGAACGGTGATTAGTGGATTAGTTACCCTTTTTTGCGTAATGGGCGCTGTATACTTTAGTTGCATTCTTTGTCAATTTATAAGTTTGCGCACAATGGCTAAAGTCACGCAAAATTTTCTACACCAACTAAGAACAAGCGTTTTTAATAAAATGCAATCTTTACCCATTAAATATTTCGATACGAATTTAACGGGCGATATAATGAGCTCTTACACCAACGATACAGATACTATTAGACAACTCGTTTCTCAAAGTATACCAAACCTATACAGTGCCTTAATAAGTGTTACCACCTTACTAGTGATTATGCTTTCGTCAAGTTTATGGCTTTCTTTAGTGATGTTTATAGGCATAACTTCAATGTTTTTCGTTACCAAAATCATAGGCGGAAAAAGTGCTAAATATTTTATCAAACAGCAAATCTCTTTGGGCGCGGAAGAAGGTTTTATTCAAGAAATGATACAAGGACAAAAAGTAATCAAAGTTTTCTGTCATGAAGACGACAGTAAAACGGCTTTCGACGTTAAAAATAATCAGTTGTGCAAAGACGCAAGTAGCGCGCATACTTTTGCAAATATCTTAATGCCTATCATGGGTAACCTTGGAAACATTTTATACGTTCTCATTGCCTTTATCGGTGGAATTTTATTAGCTTTTAACGTAAATAACTTAACTATTACAGGCAAAACAGAAGATACCGCAACTTTCCTTTTAACAATAATAGCATTCCTTCCCATTAGCAAACAGTTTACGGGAAATATTAGTCAATCTTCTCAACAAATAAATTCTATCGTTATGGGCTTAGCTGGTGCATCGCGATTATTTGACTTAATGGACCAAGAATCAGAAACCGATGAAGGTTACGTTACTTTGGTTAGATGCAATATTGATAAAGACGGCAATATTACCGAAACTGAAGAGCGCACGGGACACTGGGCGTGGAAACATCCCCACAAAGCAGACGGCTCTGTAACATACACTGAACTTAAAGGTGATATTCAAATGTTCGACGTTGATTTTGGATACGTTCCTGAAAAAATCGTTCTTCACAACGTTTCACTCTATGCTCACCCCGGTCAAAAAATCGCTTTCGTAGGAGCTACCGGTGCAGGTAAAACAACAATAACCAATCTAATTAATCGCTTTTACGATATTGCTGATGGTAAAATTCGTTACGACGGTATAAATATTAATAAGATTAAAAAGGACGACTTGCGCCGTTCTCTCGGTATTGTGTTACAAGACACTAACCTCTTCACCGGAACAGTTATGGAAAACATTCGTTATGGTAGACTTTCTGCCACAGATGAAGAATGTATTGAGGCTGCAAAACTCGCTTACGCACATGACTTTATTTCTCGTCTACCCAACGGTTACAACACTATGCTTACTGCGGACGGTGCCAACCTTTCGCAAGGACAACGACAGTTGTTGTCTATAGCTAGAGCTGCTGTTAAAGATGCGCCCGTTATGATTTTGGACGAAGCAACTTCTTCCATCGATACAAGAACTGAGGCATTGGTTCAAAAAGGTACGGATAGACTTATGCAAGGTAGAACGGTGTTTGTTATCGCGCATAGACTTTCTACAGTACAAAACTCCGACGTAATAATGGTTTTGGATAACGGACACATTATTGAACGCGGTTCTCATAAAGAACTAATTGAAAAACGCGGTAAGTATTATCAACTATATACCGGAGCATTTGAATTAGAATAATATGAACTGTACATTATGCCCAAACCAATGTAATATAGATAAAAATACTACTATAGGTGCATGCGGAACTAACGGTAAGATTCGCGTTGCAAAATACTATCTTCACCAAAGTGAAGAGCCTGTTATTAGCGGAAAAAACGGCTCTGGCACGATATTCTTTTGTGGTTGCTCTTTGCAATGCGTGTTTTGTCAAAATTACGAACTTTCAAGAAATATTCGCGGAAAAGAAATATCTGTTAATGAACTTGCTCAAATTTTTAAGAAACTAGAAAATGACGGTGCGCATAATATCAACTTAGTTACACCAACGCATTATACAGACAAAATTATTGAGGCTTTTGAAATATATCGTCCTAAAATTCCTATAGTTTACAACACTCACGGCTATGAAAACCTTTCTATGCTTAAAGTATTAAATAATTATGTTGACGTTTATTTGCCTGATATGAAATACTTTTCCCCTGCCCTTTCAAAACGCTATACGGGAAAGGAAAACTATTTTGAAAAAGCTAGTAAGGCTATTGAATTTATGATTAGTTCAAAACCATACAAATTAGATGAAAACGGGATGTTAAAAAGTGGCGTCATAGTCCGCCACCTCGTTCTTCCTCAATGTACTTCCGACAGTAAAAAAGTGCTAGATTGGTTTAATAATTATAAAGAAAATGCCTATATAAATATAATGAGTCAGTACACGCCGTTTGGAAATATTGAAAACTTTCCAGAACTAAAACGCAAAACTACAAGGCGTGAATATGACTCAGTGATTAACTATGCATTATCGCTAAATATTAAAAACGCCTACTATCAAGACTTTTTAAGTGCTGATGAAAAATATATTCCCACTTGGGACTTTTAAAATCAAAACACGGTAGAAAAACTACCGTGTTTTATTGTATATGAAAACCACGGGATAGTCCCGTGGTTAAAAAGAGGTTAACCTTTACATAAAAATACCTCCTATGTTAAAATAAGAAAGTAGTCTACACAATCAAATTAAACATAGGAGGTTTGTCATATGAATGACATAAATAGTTTAGCACATACGAAGTGGAATTGCAAATATCACATAGTATTTGCACCAAAATATCGAAGAAAAGTTTTCTATGGAGAAAAAAGGTTAGAAATTGGAGCAATTCTACGAAGTTTGTGCGAATGGAAAAAAGTAAATATACTAGAGGCTGAAGTGTGTATTGACCACGTGCATATGCTCGTGGAAATACCACCCAAAATGAGCGTGTCGGGTTTTATGGGGTATTTAAAAGGAAAAAGTACCGTTTTAATATATCAAAGATATACAAATTTAATGTTGAAATACCGACACAGAGAATTTTGGTGCACAGGATATTACGTAGATACAGTAGGAAAGAACACAAAGAAGATAAAAGAATACATCGCAAATCAATTAAGCGAAGATAAGAAAATGGAACAACTAATAATACAAGAAGTAGTAGACCCATTTAAGAAAAAGTAAGCGATTTGCGATACGCACAAGTAGACTACGTGCTTTACACGTCGCTAGAACAAGGGGTTTTACCCCTAAATGAAAAACCACGGGGTTTACCCGTGGATTTTTATTT
>JAZNMA010000088.1:0-2063 GCA_045579345.1 Christensenellaceae bacterium
ATGGGGATTTTCTTATACTTGATTTTACCATTTTTACGTTTACGATTTCCGGCAATCAAGAACTCACCTTCACGGTGAGCTTCTTCATCGATTTCGCAGGGGCGCAAACCGAAGAAATAGAGGACGTAGGCAAACTGTCTAATAGAATCATATTTTGCGGCTTTAACACGCTCTAAAAACGCTTTAATTTCGTCTTCGGATAAAGCCCCGCGGGTTTGTCTTTCTGAGCGTTTAAACTTAATTAAAGCAACGGGGTTGTGCGTTAAAATGCCACTAGCCATAGCATACTTGAAAATGCCGTTGAAAAGCGTTCTCAATTCCTCATATTTGCGAGGCTTAACCTCTTTCATGACTTTATCCAAGTCAAGTGTTGTAATGGCGTTAATGGGCTTATTACGAAGTTCTTCGGGAAGGTTGTAGAAGTTTGTGCGAAAGCGGTTATGTTCTTTTTCGCAAAGTGTGCCGTACTTATATTGATGCCATTGTTCAAAGATATGACAAAACAAATTGCCGGTTGTTTTCTTGTCCTTGATACGATATTTTTCGATTTCCTGAGCAGTTGTTTTCGCAATGAAAAGTTCTTTGGCTTTGGTCAAATCGGTGGAATATGCTCGAATATCGTAGCCATTAGAGCGATAACGAATTTCGTAGCAAAAGGAGTTCTTACCGCTTTGTTTCTTGATAACATGGGCAGCGAGCCCATTTGCGATAAATACTTTTTTGAAAGATGTTGCCATATTTTTTATTTCCTTTTGTGTAAAATGCAATAACGAGGAAACAGCTTTTGATTTACTGTTTTCAGGCTCGTTAAAAGTTTCCTTTTGCGGTTGAGTAGCAAAAAGACTGTCTAAGTAGAGTGAAATTCTATCCTCTGCGTCGGGCAAGGACGCAAGTTTCTTGATGTAATTAGCAGATATTTTTAATTCTTGATTTGTCATGAACCTCCTTATAGAAAATTTAGGTCAACTTCCCCGTCGGGAAGCATAAACGCGTTCACTTTTGCCGTGATTTTCTTTCCAATATATAAGTAGAGAAAAAATTGAGGAAATTGGGCATTATTTCAATACTTTACAGGTGTCAAACTTTTCTCCCTCTACCCCTAATACAGACAAAAAAACGTCAAATGGTCCGGTTTTGGCAGATTTTTTTTCGTCCTACTATTAAAGGTACAAAAAAATGGAGTTTGGTCCGCATTTAAGCGAAATTTCTCATATAAAATTTGTCTCTACCATTAAATTGAACACTTTTAAGGTGAATGGTCCGCATTTTGCGGATATTTTTTTGCCTCTACTATTAAAGAGTACAAAAAAATGGCGTTTGGCTCATAATTTTAGAAAAAAGTTGAAAATATTTTTCTCTACTAATAAAACAGTCAAAAAAATGGCGTTTGGCTCATTTTTCATGAAAGTTTTTTATTTTTTTCTAAATAAAAGGAAAGAAATCAGCAAGAGTGGTTGTATTCTTACTGTTTAAGAAGTGTCAATTTTCATACAAAACCTCTTTTATTTTGAAATAAATTTATTACAAGCACAATACCCCTAAATCCTAAAACGGTAGGGGCATGTACGAGTTTATTTAATTAAAAAGCGTTTTATATTTTACCTGCGCGCGCGTTCTTCTACGCCATACGGTGATACGGCTGATGTCTAAAAATTCAGCGATTTCATTACAGGTCATACCTGCCATATAGCAATCCAATACAACTCTGTCACGAGGTTTCAAGCCTAAACGTTCAATTTTGTTATCCACTTCCGTGTAATCCTTTTCTTCGTAGTGGTCAATTTCCACGGATAATTCTTCCGTGTAATCGTTTATATCTTGAGAACGGTTAAAGTGTCTACGCATTCTATCGATAAGACGACCAACCAAGGAGTACGTAGCGTATTTAATCGTGATAATCTTACCGTTTTTAATCGTGTAAACGTCGTTAAGGGATTTTCCTATAAAGTCGCACAGGAAACAGATAGCGTTTTGTACAAGATCGTACGCATCCGAAAATACGTGTTCGGCGTCATTGCTGCGATTCAAATCTTTTACAAGACCAATGTAAAGCCAATCCAAAG
>JAZNMA010000089.1:0-19199 GCA_045579345.1 Christensenellaceae bacterium
CAAAGGAGAAAGAAAAGTATGAACGAACAATTTCAAAAGGTGCTTGATTGCCTAAAAAGAAATAAGAAGATAATTATATTTAGTACAATCATATTTCTAGTAATAATTATTATTGCAACTGCTGTATGCAGTGGTGAAAGTGAAGCACAGAGAGGGTATAGGCTTTCAAAAGAAGATTTAGAGATGAGTTTATATGCCCCAGATACGCTAGAAATAACAAAAGTATATTGTTTCGAAACAATTTTAGCTGAAAAGCTTGTGTCGAATTCTGTTGATTATGTCTATAAAATTTGCTATTCAGCAGAGAGTAAGGCGGGGTTAAAGATTAATAATGTAGTTTATTATGGGTACAGAGAATATTCAAAATCTGTTATTTACTATGGAACAGACTCTAGTATATTTGATAGTGAATCAACTTTTAATAAGCTTATAAAAATACGATACTAAAATTTAATATGACAGCTATTTTATGAGTGAAAGACAAAAAGAGAAGAACACCAAAATCGGTGTTCTTTTCTTTTTGCATTGTTCTTTGCCATTGATGGGTAAGTAAAATGGACATAGTTCATCGTGGCTGAGCGTAGGAGAGACTCGCGGGGTGATAAGTTACTTTATATATTATATTAGAGTATCATAGCTCCATAATTATACATCATATTTTTTAATTTATAGTTGACAAAAAATATACTTCGTGTTATCATTATAACATTAGGAATAATATTCCGAAAAGTAAAATATATATTATAGTTTTAAAGGAAGGTCCTTATGAAAGTTGAACGTAAAAAGTATTGTGTAAATGGTCAGTGGAAAGAATCAAAGACTGACAAGTGGATGCCGGTAACCGACTCATCTACTGGTGAAGTGATTGCTGAAGTACCTTGTTGTACTGTTGACGAAGTTGAAGAAGCTATTGCTTCTGCTCATGCGGCATTCCCCGAATGGTCTCAAACCTCTTTGAGTAAGCGTACTCAAATGATGTTTAAGTGGCGTAACATTTTGGTAAATCACTTAGATGAATTAACTCTTTTGTGCTCAAAAGAACTTGGAAAGAATCTTGCTGAAGCACGTGGCGATATATTGAAAGCTATTGAGCCGACCGAAGCTGCTTGCGCAACGCCATTTATTAGTCAAGGCTCTGCTTCTTTACAGGTAACTACAGGTTTTGATACTGCTACGTATCGTATGCCTTTGGGTGTTGTTGCGGGTATCGTACCCTTTAACTTCCCGGCTATGATTCCTTGGGGTTGGATGGTACCGCTTGCTATTGCTACCGGTAACACCGTAGTATTGAAAGCTGCTTCTTACACTCCTTTAACGGCAATGAGAATTATGGAGCTCTTCTATGAAGAAGGCGGTTTCCCTGCGGGTGTTGTAAACTTAGTTACGTGTTCAAGAAATGAATCTGAATTATTCTTAACCGACCCACGCGTTAAAGCTGTTACGTTCGTTGGTTCTACCGATATTGGTAAGAAAGTATACGCTAAGGGTGCAGAAAACGGCAAACGTGTTCAAGCTCAATGTGAAGCAAAGAACCACGCTCTTGTTTTAGAAGACTGCGACTTAGAAAGTTCTGTTAATGCTATTATTAACTCTACCTATGGTTGTGCTGGTATGCGTTGTATGGCATTACCTGTTATCGTTGTACAAGAAAGCATTGCTGATAAATTCGTTGCTTTATTAAAGAAAAAAGCAATGGCATTAAAGGTAGGTTGTTCTTATGACCCGGAAACCCAATTAGGACCTGTAGTAAATGCTAAGCATAAAGAAGCTGTTTGCAATTGGATTCAAAAGGGTATTGACGAGGGTGCAGAACTCGTATTAGATGGTCGTGACATCGTAGTGCCTGGATTTGAAAACGGCTACTTTGTAGGACCTACCATTTTAGATAAAGTTACTCCTGAAATGACTGTTGGTGACAGAGAAATCTTTGGACCTGTTACTGTAATTAAGAGAGTTAAGACCTTTGAAGAAGGTTTGAAAATTATGAACGCTAACCGTTTCGCTAACGGTTCGGTTATCTTTACACAAAACGGCTACTATGCTCGTCAGTTTGAACTTTTGACTGACGGTGGTATGGTAGGTATCAACGTAGGTATTCCTGTTCCTTCTGCTTACTTCCCGTTCTCTGGAAACAAAGACTCATTCTTTGGCGAACAGCACGTACTTGGTGTTGACGGTGTACGTTTCTATACACGTGCTAAGACTGTTACAAAACACTGGTATGACGAAAGTTCACGCAAGAAGGCTATGGATACGTGGGAAGGAACTGTTGAACGTATCTAATAAAAGGAGAATCATATTATGGTAACAAATAAATATTTAAAATGGCTTAGCGAGACCGATGGTTTCTGGTGGACGGATAGCGCCGACTATGCTACGATGGACGAAGCCATCGAAAACGGTGCTACCGGTGTTACAACAAACCCCATTCTTGTTAAAAAATCTTTATATTCATTCCCTGATTTTTGGAGACCTTATCTAAAATCAGCTGAAGGACTTAGCGGAGATGCAAAGGCGGAAGAAATTATTCGTTGTATCACCGTAGAGATTGCAAAGAAGTTTGAGCCTATTTATGAAGCTACTAAAGGCGTTCAAGGTTATGTATGTGCTCAAGTAAACCCCAAAAAGCAGGGCGATACAGCCGCAATGGTGGAAATGGGTCGCAGACTTGCTACTTGGGCTCCCAATATTGCAGTTAAAGTTCCTGCTACTGCTGCTGGAATTCGCGCAATTGAAGAATTGGCTGCTGAAGGTATCACTACTGTCGGAACAGTTAGCTTTACTACTCCTCAAGCGGTTGCTATTGCAGCTGCTCAGCAAAGAGGTATTGACCGTTGTCGTGCCGCAGGCAAGAAGCCAGGTGCAGCTTTCTCTGTTATCATGGTTGGTCGCTTAGATGACTATCTAAGAGACGTTGCTAAGGATATGGAATCTGACGTTGCTGAAAGCGATATTATTCAAGCTGGTACTGCAGCTATAAAGAAAGCTTACGCAATTTGCAAAGAACGTGGCTACGAAGCAAAACTTATGCCTGCTGGTATGCGTGGCGGTTATCATGCCGTTGCATTAGCTGGTTCTGATATGACCTTCTCTTTATCTGCGGGAATTCTTACCGCTTTGGGTAAAGAGACTGAGTTTACTTATCATTTTGAAGAAGCTGTTGCGGATAAGACGATAGAAAGTCTATCAACAATTCCTGAATTTGTTCGTGCATATAACGTTGAAAAATTGCCCGAAACTGAATTCATTCGTTTTGGAGCATCTCAACGCACACTTTCCCAGTTTGTGGAGGCAGGCTGGAGCATGATTGCAGAATTTCCTCTGTAAAATTTCGAATCCCTCCTGTGAATAAAAGCAGTGAGGGATTCACTTATAATTAACTAGAATAAGGAGGAATAGATTATGAAAGTAAGTTGTTTGCCTGTATCACTTTTTTCGGATATAATTAGCGGAAAGATGTCTATGGAGCAATGGCTTCGTGCTGCGCCGTCGCTTGATTTAGATGGTGTCGACATCAGTATGATGTTTATTAAAGACCACACTGCCACTCATTTGGGGCAGTTGCAAAAGATTTTAGATGAAACGGGTGTCTCAATAGTAATGGCTACTACATACCCAGATTTCACTCACCCAGATAAACAACAAAGGGAGCGGGAGTTTTTGTATTTTGCTCGTGATATAGCGCTTTGTGCTCAGCTTAATATCCCGTATCTTCGTGTTCTTGCAGGACAGGCGCACCCTGAAACCTCTATTAAGGACGGTATTCGTTGGGCTGTTGACGGTATTCGTCGTAGTGCCGATATTGCAGACAGATTGGGAGTTAAGCTTCTCTATGAAGACCATTCTAAGCCCGGTGCATGGAATTATGTGGATTTTAGCTATCCTCCGGAAATCTTTTTGCAAATTATGGATGGTATTTGGGATACTAGTGTTGGACTTAATTTCGATACAGGTAATTTAGTAGCTTACGGTCAAGACCCGTTGCCAATCCTCAAGCAAGTCCTTCCCAAAGTGGAAACGATTCACGTTACTGATATGGCTGAATATGGCAAATTTTCACCTGTGCTTATTGGTACGGGAGTAACCCCGAATTTAGAATGTTTCCGCTACTTAAAAGAAAACGGTTGGGACAAGTGGCTATGTATTGAGGAGGCTAGCTTTAAGGGGCTTTCCGGCATCCAACAAGCGGTACAAAATACCAGAAAGATTTGGAATGATGCTTAAGATAGGAGTGATAAATGAGTGATTTACTAAAAAATAAAGTAATTGTCGTGTCTGGCGGAACAAAAGGCGTGGGCAGAGGGATTGTGCTTGGTTGTGCGCGTGAAGGCGCGAAAGTAGTTATCGGTGGAAGAGATAAAGAGTCTGCCGATAAAATTCTGAAACAAGTTCATGAAATGGGTAGTGAAGGTATCTTCGTGTATACCGATTTGAATCGTGCGGAAGAATGTACTAAGTTGTTGGATGAGACGGTAGCTAAATTCGGTCGAATTGACGGGCTAGTTAATTACGCTGGATTATTGCCTTCTTGTGCTTTGCCAGACTGTACTCCCGAACTTTTTGACGACGTGTTTAACATAAATATCCGTGCTGCATTTTTCTGCTCACAACGTGCAATTCACTATATGCAAAAATTCGGTGGTGGCTCGCTAGTAATGATTGGCTCTCCACACACGTGGTGCGGAGATAAGGACCGTTCCGTTTATGCTTGCTCTAAGGGTGCATTATTGACGCTTAGCGAACACATTGCCCACCATTACGCGGTTGATAAGATTCGTTGTAACTTCGTTACTATGGGATGGGTGCCCACAGAGGGCGAATTAGCGTTACGAGCTCAGCAAGGAATGAATGCCGAACAACTCCATGAATTTGCTAAACCATATATGCCTATGGGTAGAATGCAGGAAGTAGACGACTTGGTGCCTGGCATTTTATACCTGCTTAGTGATTACGCAAGTCAAGTTACCGGTGCAAACTTACGAGTTACCGGTGGCTTATATATTGGGTAAGGAGTATTAATATGAAACCTGAATTGGTTGTTGATAGCCAATGTATTATCGGTGAAGGGCCTGTTTGGGAGCGTGAAACCGGAAAGTTATTTTTTATAGATATTATTGGTCGGTCGTTTCACTGTTTTGATGGAAAAAGTTTTTCCACCATTGAAAAATTTGACCAAAGTATAGGCTTTGCCGTGCTTTGTGAAAAGGGCGGTGCTATCGTCGGATTGGAAAAAGGATTCTATTACACTGCTCTAGACGGAAGTCCAGCAAAACAACTATGCGACCCGGAAGCGAATAGAGAAGATGGCCGTTTAAACGATGGTAAAGTAGACCCTGCTGGAAGAGTATGGGGAGGCACTATGCCTGTTAGTTTAGACACGGGTTATGGAGAAGCAGGTCCGGACAGTGCGGTTTACTCTCTAGATGAAAATGGACAAATAAAGACCATGCTCAAAGGTGTAATACAGGGCAACGGTCTTGCTTGGAGCGCTGATACGAAAAAGTTTTATTTTATTGATACTCAGCGGTTCTGTGTTCAAGAATTTGATTATGATATAGAAAAAAACGAACTTAAAAATGGTAGAGTTTGTGTAGAAGTGCCGTCAGAAATGGGCATTCCAGACGGAATGACAGTAGATGACGAGGGTATGATTTGGGTAGCAATGTGGGGTGGAAGTGCAGTTGTTCGATACGACCCAAAAACAGGTAATATGCTACAAAAGGTTATTTTGCCTGTACCAAACGTAACCTCATGTTGTTTTGGTGGCGAAAATCTAGATGAACTTTACATTACCACTGCTAAGTTGGGTACAGATACTGAAAAATATCCTCTGGCTGGCGGTGTGTTCAAAATTCGTCCTGGTGTTACGGGACAACCATCTTACAAGTACAAGGGATAAGGAGTGACATTATGAAAGCATTATTATTGACAGAGGTTGGTAAGTTTTCTTACACGGACGTTCCAACCCCAGAACCCAAAGCAGGGGAAGTTCAAATACAAATTAAGGCCTGTTCAATATGCAACAGTGACGTTCACGGCTATGACGGCACGTCTGGTCGCCGTCAGCCAGGTTTGATTCCTGGGCACGAAGCTTCAGGTATCGTTTCTAAAGTAGGCGAAGGTGTTACCCGTTTTAAAGTAGGTGACCCGGTAGTGTTTAACTCAGTAAGATACTGTGGCGAGTGCTATTACTGTCGCCACGGTTTGGAAAATTTGTGTGATAATGGCTGTTGCTACGGCATTAAGACTGATACAGAACATCTAGACGGCGCAATGGCGGAATATCTTTGCGTGCCAGAGTATATCTGCTATCCAATGCCAGAGAACATTTCCTTTGAGATTGCTGCGTTGATTGAGCCTCTTGCTATTATGGTGCATGCGGTGGGCGGTTTGGATATTAAAATCGGTGAAACGGTTGTAATGTTCGGTTCTGGCGTAATGGGCATCATGGGTATTAAAGCACTTAAGGCCACAGGTTGCGGAAAAGTTATCGTTGTAGAAGTTGACCCTTTCAAAAAAGAAATGGCTGAGAAAAACGGTGCGGACGTAATTATTGACGGTCGAGAAGACGTAGTTGCAAAAATTAAAGAGCTTACTGGTGGTTTAGGGGCAGACTATGCAATTGATACAGCTGGCGTAAAGGCTACCATTACTAACGGATTTAGATGTTTAAAGAAGAACGGCACGTTAATCCAAATCGGGAACATATCTCCCTTTGTGGAAGCACCGCTACAAACTCTCGTTAACAGACAAATCAAGTGGGTTGGTAGATATGGTACGTTTACAGAGTACGAAGGCGCTCTGCATTTGCTTGCTTCTGGTAAAGTCAGCATTGACGACTGTCTAAGCAAGGTTGCACATCTATCTGAAGGACAAGAGTGGTTTGACCGTCTACACGCTGTTGAACCTGGACTTTTAAAAGTAGTTCTTGTTCCCTAATAAATAATAAAATAGATTATAAAACTGCTACAAAACTTAATTAAACATGATAGTTATTATTAAAAATTAAAAAAAAGCCGAAATTGATTTCTCAATTTCGGCTTTTTATATTGCAAACGAACTATTCCACGTCAAGATTCTCAAATAGAAACATATCGTTATCTAAAAATTCAAGAACTGTCATATCAAAACCATTTATTGTCTGTTTTTGCTGTCGAGGAACAGCGAAAATTATATATTTTCTATTTAAAATTTAAATTAGATATTGACTTATTACAAAGCCTATGATAAAATTAAAAAGTTGGAAGGATATTTTTATGAGTAGTTTTGAAAATTTACGTATTGTTGATAATTTTTATCAGACGTCTTTATTTTTTCCTATGCCAACGGTGGTTATTAGTACACTTTGTGAAGATGGAAGTACTACGCTTGGGCCTTATTCATTAATTCAGCCATACTACGTTGCTGGAAAAGATTATTATGCGATGCTGTTGGCTTGTAGGAACTCTTCTAACACGGCGCAAAACATTTTAAGAAACGGAAAATGTGCGATTAACTTCATTGACGATAAGCCTAGCACTTTTAAAGAAGCCGTTAAACTTTCTTGGCCTGGCGATAAGCCAAGCGATAAAATGCCAAAATGTAAATTCAAGTTGGAAAAGGGTATTATTCAAGAAGAAACGGGGGAAGTTCGTCCTTTAGTACTCACAGACGCTATACAAGTAATAGAATGCTCGTGGGTGCGTGAACTGGATGGCGCGCAAGTCGACAAAGCGGGAGAGATTAACGGTTACGAGCCACCGTATCACGATTTTAACGGAATAACTAGTAAATTTGGCGCACATTTCATTTTAAAAATAGATAAAATATTAATGAAAAAGAAATATAGCGATGCAATAATTCGCGGGGTAAAGGCGAGTGATTTCCCACCTTTACCGGTTGATTATGGTTATCGCGATAGCAAAAATTTTTGGTATCATAGAAAACGTAGAATGCGCGCACAGCTTTTACAAGTGCGTCAAGCATCTTTAGAGTCTGTGCGTTATGCTGCGGATAGAGTGGATGATAAAGTTAAATTTACCGATGATGCACTAAAGACTGTTTTAGGTGTTCCAAGAGTGTTTTTGCCATTAGTATTAAAGGGGTGTGTGAGCTGGGCGAAAGATAACGGCGTTACGCTGATTACAGAAGAACATATGAAAATAATAAGTGACAAGCGTGCGCAGGAAAAAAACAAGAAGAAAAAATAGCAATCTAAATTGTAAGGGTTAAGAACAGTAATTAAGTAAAAAATATAAAAATTTTTAATTATAAGGGGTAAGTATGAAATTAATTATCAAAGAAAATTATGAAGATATGAGTGTTTGGGCGGCTGAGCATATTGCTAGCGCAATTAACAATCATAAGGAAAATCGTCCGTTTGTTCTTGGATTGCCGACGGGTTCTTCTCCGCTTGGCGTTTATAGAAAACTTATTGAAATGAACAAAGCCGGCAAAGTTACGTTTAAAAACGTAGTTACTTTCAATATGGATGAGTACGTCGGACTACCAAAAGAGCATGAGCAAAGTTATTGGTATTTCATGCACGATAATTTCTTTAATCATATAGACATTCCTAAAGAAAACGTAAATATTTTAGACGGGATGGCAGAAGATTTACAAGCAGAATGCAATCGTTACGAAGACAAGATTAAATCGTACGGTGGAATTGATTTGTTTATGGGTGGTAGTGGTGTTGATGGGCACATTGCGTTTAACGAGCCGTTTACATCTTTAACCTCAAGGACGGGTGTTCGAGCATTAACTGAAGATACGCTCATAGTAAATTCCCGCTTTTTTGATAACGACGTAAACAAAGTTCCGAAAACTGCTCTTTCAGTTGGCGTAGGCACGGTATGTGATTCAAAACAAGTAATGCTGTTGATTAGCGGACATAACAAAGCGCGCGCGCTTCGTCATTGTGTTGAAGGCGGAGTTGACCATGCTTGGACGATAAGCGCGTTACAATTACACCCGGACGGAATCATTGCTTGTGATGAGGCTGCTTGCGGAGAATTGAAAGTTGATACTTATAAATATTTTAAAGAGATTTATAAGAACGAAAAATAGTCTTTAAAAATTAGGAATTGACTTTAAGCATATTAAAAAAACTATAAAAAAATTAAAAATTTTCTTAAAAATAATTGACATTCATTTAATATAATGTTAAACTCTTTATATCTTAATAGAAAAGCTAAGACGAAGACGGATGCTATCAAGCGTTTTTCAAAGAGAGTCGGGGGTGGTGAAATCCCGACAAAAACCGATAGAAATCTTATCACTTCCGAGCTGAAAGCCCCAAAAGTTAATTTCTTAGTAGGACTTTCCGTGTTTGCTACGTCAGTGCATAGGAGTTGATAGACTCTAAAGAGGCAGTAATTCTGCAATTTGAGTGGTACCGCGAGTATTTTATACCCGTCTCAAAGCTAAAGCTTGAGGCGGGTTTTTTGTTTATCAAAGTAAAAAAATAAATTAGTATAAAAATTTTTATTAGGAGGTTTCACAATGAACTCAAACAACACTTTAAATCAGTTATCGGAAGTCGCAACAAGAATTAAGGAGTTGCGCGAAATTATTGGTTTCTCCGTAAAAGAAATGACTGAAAAAACAGACGTAAACGAACAAACCTATCTTTCTTATGAAAGTGGAAAGGTTGATATTCCTTTTTCATTTATTCATAAATGCGCTTTGGCGTTTAACGTTGATATGACAGACTTATTGGAAGGTAGTTCTGCTCGTCTTTCCACTTATACCGTAACCAGAAAAGGTCAAGGTCAAGAAACTGCTAAGGAAGACGGCATTGACATTTCTAACCTTGCTCCCAAATTTAAAGATAAACTTGCAGAGCCTTATTACGTGACTTACGAATATTCTGCATCTCAACAAAATAAGCCTATTCATTTAACCACACATAGCGGACAAGAATTTGACCTAGTTCTTTCAGGTAAACTTAAAGTTCAAGTAGGCGATCACGTGGAAGTACTTGGTGAAGGCGACAGCATTTACTATAATTCTTCCATGCCACACGGCATGATAGCAGTTGATGGCAAAAATTGCACCTTCGTTGCGGTGGTCATGTCGGGTGATAATTCTACCGAAACGGTGGTTAGAAAGAGTGTTATGAACGCAAAAACAAGCGAAAGTCTCGTTTGTGAAAAGTTTGTTGAAACGATTGAAGATAATGAAGGCAAATTAAAGTCCATTAACTTTAAGAATACCGACACCTTTAACTTTGGGTTTGACATAGTTGATGAAATTGCAAGTAGATACCCCGAAAAGCTTGCAATGCTACATCTTGACGTTAATAAAACTGAACGACGTTTTACATTTAAGGATATTAAAAAGGCATCAAACCAGGTTGCAAACTATTTTACCTCACTTGGAATTAAGCGTGGTGATAAGGTTATGCTTGTTCTAAAGCGTCACTATCAGTTCTGGTTTTGTATGGTTGCGCTCCATAAACTTGGTGCTGTTGCAATTCCTGCAACCAACCAATTAAAAGAACACGACTTTGAATATAGATATAATTCGGCAGGCGTTAAAGCAATCGTTTGTACTGCTGACGGAGATACTTATCAATATGCTCAAAGTGCGGCTAAAAAATGTCCACAAGTTGAAAAACTCGTTATGGTTGGCGGGGCAAAAGACGGTTGGCTTGATTTTGATAAAGAATACAAACTTTTTTCTAGTAAATATGATCGTCCTCAAGATTGTTCGTGTGGTGACGAATCAGCACTTATGTTCTTTACTTCTGGTACTACCGGCAATCCTAAAATGGCGTCACATAAACACACTTACGCGTTAGGACATTACGTTACTGCAAAATATTGGCATTGTTGTGAAAGAGACGGCCTACATTTGACGATTTCCGATACTGGTTGGGGCAAATCATTGTGGGGAAAACTTTACGGACAATGGCTTTGTGAAGGTGCAGTTTTCGTTTATGACTTTGATAGATTTGATGAAAACGACTTACTTCCAATGTTTGCAGAATACAACATCACTACTTTCTGCGCTCCACCTACAATGCTTAGAATGTTAATTCGTGGTGACCTTTCTAAATACGATTTATCTTCAATCCATCACATGACTACTGCTGGCGAAGCGTTGAACCCCGAAGTCTTTAACAAATTTAAAGAAGCAACCGGCTTAGAAATAATGGAAGGATTTGGTCAAACAGAAACTACTCTTGCAATCGCAAACCTTTTTGGCACAACGCCCAAAATCGGTGCTATGGGTAAAGCAAATCCACAATACGACGTTGACGTTGTCGACTCTGACGGTAACAGCCTTCCTGCGGGTGAAGTGGGCGAAATAGTAATTCATACTGAAAAAAATGTTCCTTGTGGTTTGTTTAGAGAATATTATCGCGATAGTGAAAAAACTAACGAGGCTTGGCACGACGGTTTATATCATACAGGGGATACTGCTTGGCGTGATGAGGACGGCTATTTTTGGTACGTCGGTCGTGTTGACGACGTCATCAAATCTAGTGGTTATCGTATAGGACCGTTTGAAATCGAGTCGGTAATAATGGAACTTCCTTACGTTCTTGAATGTGGCGTTTCTGCCGTTCCTGACGAGGTTAGAGGTCAAGTAGTTAAAGCAAGCATTGTGTTAACAAAAGGAGTTGAAGGCACGGAAGAATTAAAGAAAGAAATTCAAAAATACGTTAAGGACCATACAGCACCTTATAAATATCCTAGGGTGGTTGTATTCCGCGACGAGCTTCCTAAAACAATAAGTGGAAAAATCCAAAGAAACAAATTATAAAAATTAAAGGACGGTGCAAACTGTCCTTTTTATTTGTGTAAAATTTTGATTTTTGAGCCATTATATTATTAACGGAGTTTTATGGATAAAAAAACAATATTAAGATTGGCTTTTTCATGTTTGATAATTTTAATCATTCTGATTATTGCGTATATTTTTTTCAGCGCGTTAGGAATAACAAAACTTACAAGAGAGCAAATACAAGATTATATTGAGGCTACAGGTGCCGTTGCCCCACTTGTATTTATAGGAATTTCTTTCTTGCAAGTAACATTTGTGCCTATTCCGGGTGCGTTGACTATACTTGTCGGTAATTACATTTTCGGGCCATGGTTATCTTTTTTATATTCCTATTTAGGAATGATGCTTGGCGGTATATTAGCCTTTTATTTAGGCAGGCTTTTAGGTAGACCGTTTATTAACTGGGTGGCAGGTGGCAAAAAAGTTGCGGACGGTTGGATAAAAAGATTAAAGGGAAAAGAAAAGGTTTTTTTATTTTTTGCCTTTTTATTGCCCTTGTTTCCGGACGACTTGCTTTGTTCAATTGCGGGAATTTTGCCTATAAGTTTTTTAACTTTTTTGATAATGCAATTAATAACACGCGCAACCTCTATCGCTGGCACACTGTTTTTTATGTCGGGCGAGCTTATACCTTATAACGGATTTGGCTGGTTGTTTATTATAATTATAACAATTATTAGTGTAGTATTATTTGTTTTAGGTATTAAGTATGCGGATAAATTAAACGGACTTTTTGATAAGTTTATAAACAAGATAACGAAAAGAAAAAAATCTAAAAAATCAAATAAAAATATGTCATTATAAAATAAAAACGCTAGATTTATAAATTAAATCTGGCGTTTTCATTTTAATTGTTTTTATATTGTTTGTAAAAAATATTCTGTTATTAGTTCGGGGGATTGTTGCATCTTATTATTTAGCCACCATCTGAGGGTTTCTATAAAAGTCGCGGTAATATAATTAATCCAAAATTCTTCAGGCACAATTTCTGGTTTTCTTTTTTCAAATTCGGATAGATGACTTATTACTAATTGTCTAACTCCGTTTTTAAAATATTCTAAAAATAGTTCGTTATTTTTGCAAGTTAAGAGTTTACAGATGTTATTGTCGTTTTTCTTAATGTGCTTAAACAAATGTAAAAAAACAAAGTCGTTTATATCACATGAAAACATATTAAACTGACTATCTTTAGCATTTTTGTCACTAAAAATGTGGTCAAACAACTCAGAGCATAAAGCTTTTAATAAAAAATCTTTCGTTTCAAAATGAGCGTAGAACGTCGCTCTTCCTATATCGGCGATTTCTAATATTTCTCCAACCGTTATGTCGTTAAAATTTTTCTTTGATAACAAAAATATAAACGCGTCAAAAATCGCTTGTCGGGTTTTTCTTTGTCTTCTATCCATTTTTTACCATACATTAATTTTAATTTGTTCAATATTGAACAAGTGAGTATTATTGTATAGCCTAGTTTTATATAAAACGTGCTACAATATTACCGAATAACTTGTTCAATACTATACTTATTGTACAAGATAATTTTCAAAATGTAAAGGAGAAAAAATGAAAACAGAAAAAAATATTTTCATAGCGTTTGCATTAAATTTATTTTTTTCGCTATTTGAAGTCGTTGGGGGTATATTTACAGGAAGTATAGCCATAATATCAGACGCAGTACACGATTTTGGTGATGCGGTAAGCATAGGTTTAGCTTATTTTTTTGAAAAATTGAGTAAAAAAAGAGCTAATAAAACTTATACTTACGGATATTTGCGATACTCGGTGTTAGGAGGGTTGATAACGATTTTGATTTTAATAATCGGCGGGGCTATAGTCATTTATAATGCCATATATCGATTATTTAATCCTGTTTTAATTAACTATGACAACATGCTAATTTTAGCGGTAGTGGGTTTAACTGTAAACTTACTTGCAACATATTTTACGCATGGTGGGCATTCAATTAATCAAAAAGCCGTTAATCTTCACATGCTAGAAGACGTTTTAGGGTGGGTTGTGATTCTTATCGGTGCACTAGTAATGCGGTTGACCAATTTATATATTTTAGACCCTATTTTATCCATTTTCGTAGCTTTATTTATTCTTTTTAATGCGGGTAAGAGTTTAAAAGAAATTTTAGATATTTTT
The DNA here is from genome assembly GCA_045579345.1 of Christensenellaceae bacterium. GTDB lineage: Bacteria > Bacillota > Clostridia > Christensenellales > Borkfalkiaceae > UBA1259. The sequence goes on from JAZNMA010000089.1 coordinate 13,921, forward strand.
TTATTAAAAACACCGAGAAATATTCAAATTGAAAAATTGAAAGAACATATTTTAAGTGTAGACGGGATAGTTGACGTTCATCATTTTCATATAACTTCATTAGATGGGCAAAATTATTTGGCTACGTTACATATTGTACTTAAACAATATGACTATAATATAAAAAATAAAGTAAGAAAGGAATTGAACGAGCACGGCATTTCGCACGTAACGATAGAAATTGAATTGATTAGTGAAGAATGTTCGGAAAAAGAATGTTTTATAAGAAAACAAGTTAGCCATTGCAAACATCATCATTAAATATAACTACAAATAAAATATTTTCATAAGTAATATAGATAGGTGTCTTTTGTTTTAGACGAAAGACACCGTTTTTTATTTTTAAGCGTTAAATTATTGCTAAAAACATAATAATATAGTAAAATAATTGAGTAAGAAAGGATTAAACATGAAAATAAAAACTGTTTATAAATCATATGACCAAGTCATGGCTTTACCGAAAGCAAAAAAGGTAAAACCGAAAAAACCGTCTATATTTTTCAGAACACTTGTGCGCTTATTATCGCAAATGGATTTATGGAAAACGCGATTTAAGTTTACGGGAAAGTTTGATAAGCGCAAAGGTCCTTATCTGATTTTAATGAATCATTCGAGTTTTATTGACCTAAAAATTGCGCATGCGATACTTTATCCAATGCCGTTTTCTATTATATGCACACATGATGCGCTTGTCGGTAAAAAATGGCTTATGACTAATATAGGCTGTGTTCCAACACGGAAATTTGTAAGCGACGTCAGTCTTATAAACGATATGAAGTATGCGCTTAAAAAGAAAAAAATAAGCGTTTTAATGTATCCAGAGGCTGGTTATTCGTTTGACGGGAAAGCTACGGCTCTCCCCGAAAATTTTGGTAGGCTTCTTAAGATATTAGACGTGCCGGTTTTATATATTGAAACAAAGGGCGCGTTTCATCGCGACCCGCTTTATAACGGACTTAAGATTCGAAGAGTGCCGGTAAGCGCGCACGTCCAAGAACTATTTACAAAAGAGCAAATTAAAGAGTTGCCCATTGATGCTATTAACGAGAAGATTAAGATTGCATTTTCATTTGACAATTTTTTATGGCAAAAAGAAACGGGACTTTCGATTTCAGAGCCCTTCAGAGCAGATGGCTTAGAGCGTATCATATACCGCTGTGCAAATTGCAATACAGAGGGAAAGATGCATGGGGAAGGCACAAAGTTATATTGTGAACATTGCGGTAAAACGTATACTTTAACCGAGTTTGGTTTTCTTAAAGCAGACGAGGGAGAGACGGAATTTACGCATATCCCCGACTGGTATGAGTGGGAAAGACAAAAAGTTAGGGAAGAAATTATCACAGGAGACTATACTTTAGACGTGCCCGTTACAATTGGAATAATGCTTGATTATAAAGCACTGTATATGGTGGGTAGCGGACGATTAAAGCATACTTTAGATGGGTTTAATTTGACTGGTTGCGAAGGTAAACTTTCTTACAGCCAGAAAGCAATTTCCTCTTATGGACTTAATGCTGACTATTATTGGTATGAGATAGGTGACGTGATATGTATTGGCGATAGCAACGCGCTTTATTACTGCTTCCCTCCTAAAGACGTTCCCGTGGCTAAAACAAGGCTTGCAACAGAAGAGCTTTATAAGCTTCACAAAATTAATGCATTATGTTCTAAAGGTGCGCTTTATGGAAAACCCTCGACTGAAAAAAATAATTAGATGCTGATTAATAGTTGTTTTATTGATTTTAAATTTAAGTTATGATAAAATATTTATAAATAATATATAGGAGAATAACAATGGATTATAAGAAGTTACAGAACGGTAGTGATATTCGTGGCGTTGCTCTAGAGGGTATTGAAGGGCAGAGCGTAAATCTTACTGAAGAAGTGTGTACAAATATCGGCAGGGGATTTGCTTTGTGGCTTATTAAAAAGACGGGTAAAACTGATTTAAGAGTTGCCGTTGGTAGGGACAGTAGACTATCTGGAGAAAAGCTTTGTGATTGGATTTGTTCTTCAATGGTAGAAAGCGGAATTAACGTTACTAATTTCGGTATGGCAAGTACGCCTGCGATGTTTATGTCAACCGTGACTGAAGGATATAAATTTGACGGCTCGGTAATGATTACTGCAAGCCACTTACCGTTTAACCGTAACGGATTTAAGTTCTTTACCGCAAACGGAGGACTTGAAAAGGAAGATATTAAACAAATTTTGGCGTTTGCTGAGGGTAATGAAATAACGGGATTAAAAGAAGGCGCGCTGATTAGCGGGGAATTTATGGATACTTATTCAAAAATTCTTGCCGATAAAATCCGTGTCGCAACAGGCGAAGATAAACCGCTTGAAGGTTTTAAAATTGTAGTAGACGCTGGTAATGGTGCCGGTGGATTTTACGTTGATAAAGTGCTTAAGCCTTTAGGTGCAGACACGACGGGTAGCCGTTATCTAGACCCCGACGGAAGCTTTCCAAATCATATTCCTAACCCCGAAAATAAGGAGGCAATGGAAAGTATTACTGAGGCCGTTAAAGAAAATAATGCAGATTTAGGAATAATATTCGATACAGACGTTGACCGCGCAGGAGCCGTATTATCTGACGGAAGCGAGCTTAACCGTAATAGAATAATTGCAATGTTATCAGCAATTTTATTAAGAGAATATCCTGGCACTACTATTGTTACAGACTCAATAACTTCCACCGGGCTTGAGGATTTTATAAAAGAAAAAGGCGGTATTCATCACCGCTTTAAGAGGGGTTATCGTAACGTTATAAATGAATCTATCCGTTTGAACGGTTTGGGACAAGACAGTCAGCTTGCGATTGAAACTAGTGGACACGGAGCATTAAAAGAAAATTATTTCTTAGACGATGGAGCATACTTAGTAACTAAACTTTTAATCGAACTTGCTCGTGGCAGGAAAGAGGGATACACCTTAGAATCTCTTATCGAATCTCTTGCTGAGCCCGCAGAAAGCGTTGAGTTTAGAATGAATATTCTTTTAGAAGATTTTAAAGCTTATGGTCAAAAGGTAATAGATGAACTTAACGAATACGCTTGCAAAAAGGAAGGCTGGTCTCTTGCAGAAAACAATTTTGAAGGCGTAAGAGTAAACCTCGATAAAGCACATGGTAACGGTTGGTTCTTGCTAAGACTTTCTCTCCACGACCCATTACTTCCTTTAAATATCGAAAGCAACGATAATGGAGGGGCTAAAAAGATTGCAGGTGAACTTGCAGAATTTATTAAAAATTACGACAAGCTCGATGCAAAAGCGCTTCTAGATTTTGTTAAGTAATTTATTAGTTAAATGAAAACGGGTGAGCATATTTTATATATGCTCACCCGTATTAATTTTACTGTTTAATTTTCAGTTTTAGTATCAACTTCAGTTTCATTCTTTTTGGAGAAAAAACTGCGGACGCGATTATATATCGATTTAACGTCGCTAACAAAGTTCTTGTGGTCAAAAATCATTGCCAATCCAAACGCAAGTGGGGTGACCAAAATAAAAGCGGGGAAAATCATCCAAAACCAAGGCCAATATTTTACTTCTCCAGCAAACTCACCAACAGGAACGATTTTGAAAAAGTCTGGACAGAACAATGCAAGGAAGTTACCGATTGCATCGTTAGTTCCCGGACCGTAAATATACGAGGTGTTTTTCCAGTTGATTTCACGGAATGCGTCCCATTCTTGACCTTGCGGGTAAAGAGTATTACTAAATCCTTGAGAACCTCTTATAGATATAAATCCAAGCTCAGCTTGGAAGAATTGGTTGAGTATTATAAAGAGCATTAAGATTAACACGCCAATAGGGGCGCATAAAACACGTTTCCATGACAAGGTGTGGTGTTTTAATAATACCATTAATAAGGGAATTGCCATTACCATCCAGTGATGATAGTAGAATCTAATAATATCTAATATTTCGCTTGCTTGGTCTGATTTTGCTAGAGGTTCTTGTGGATAAAATAGTGCGATTAGTCCACTCAAAACGCCAATATAAAACATATATTCTTTTGCTTTCTTACTCTTCATTAAATAGATGAAAGGGAAGAGCGCAATATTAGCACCGCAGATATTTACAAACCACGAGTCTCTAAGCATTCTAGACTCGTCAACAGAGTAGGGCGGTATAAACACTTTTAAAAAGTGTAATATAAGACCGAAAGCTAAAAAAGAAAAGAGAACTATCTTCTGTGTGCGTTCTTTAGTCTTTCGAAGTCCAAAATATAAGCCCAACACTGCACCCGCAGAAAGAATGAGCCAAAAAAAGTACCATCCGTTAAACATTTTAATAATCATAAACTTCTTCCTCTAAGGTAAAATCCTATCTTAATATAAAAATTAAGATAGGACCATTTTACTACATATTTATTATATTGTCAATATTATTTAGTGAAATTATAAATCTATTCTTATATGGCTAATTTTACCAAGCTCGGTATTTAGCAAATTTAAGAAAGCCTCTCTATTCACTCCAGTGACTAAATCCACTTGACCGTTTGGGGTAAATTCAACTAATGTCTTGCCGGGGGTGTCATTTAAATCAACACTAACGTTGATTTTTTCGGTGGTAAAAATTTCCGGGTGTAAAAGAGCTAAAAGTGCGCATATGTCATTTGTTGCCACGCGCTTATCTGGGAAATTTGGTTCCCAATACATTGAATACATTTTATGCATAAATTTGCCAACGTCGTTTATGTCTTTAAGTCCCTCAACGTAGCATTCGTCTAAATGTGCAAGCCGTCTACCTACGTTAGATGGAAGCATTAATAACGGAATTTTGCTGTCTAAAACGATTTTAAATGCCTCGGGGTCAAAAGATATGTTAAAGGAAATATGGTCAGGATAACCCTTAACACCGTACGGAGAACCGCCCATGAATGCGATTAGCGGAATTTTTTGGACCACTTTAGGATATTTTTTTATTAATAATCCGAAGTTAGTTTGTGGACCTAAAACAAGCGGTATTATATCTCCGTCGCCCTCCATTATCACTCTATAAATTGCATCGACAGCGTGTTCATTTATTATGCTGTGTGCGACTTCGTTTTTTGGAGTATAACCGCCAAGTCCACTTTCTTGATGTATAAATTCTGCATTTTCACTCTTACGCTCTAAAGGCTTATCTGCGCCTTTGGCTACTGGAACGTCCAGCTTTAACAAATCAAGCAGATGCAAGAGGTTGCGCGTAGCTTTTTCTATACTAACGTTGCCTGCTACAGTTGTCAG
>JAZNMA010000090.1:0-3070 GCA_045579345.1 Christensenellaceae bacterium
GAGATGCCCGTAAATTGCTTTGCAAAAAGCAAGAAGAAATGCCCCTCCCCTTTAACCAATGACAACCTAATTGAACGGAATGTTTGATTAGGTTGTTTTTTATTGTCATAAACCCGTTGATTATTAAAAAAAGCCGTGTTATACTACAAGCAAAAAAGCCCGAGAGAATAAAATTCTTTCGGGCTTTTGAATTTTAAGGAGTTTTATGATATAATATGTTTGAAAATATAAGATGGATTTTAGATAATATTTTTGGGATTAGTGGAAACGGCTTTGTTATAAGAGAAAACGTTAGCCCTGAAAATATAGAAACTTGTAATGGTGTTGCCGTAAAAGATGATAAAACACGAACTTGTGCGTTATGCGTTGCTCTAAACTATACGGTATTTAGAAATGAGAATAAGCCTATTTATTATCATCCATACTGTAAATGTAAGAATAAAAAATATGAATTAAAACAAGTGGAATTTGATTTCCCTATTCAAAAAATTACAGGTTATCTTTTTGTAAACGAAGATAAGAAAGCAATGATGAGAACAATGGGATATATAGTTGAAGATGCTAATGAGTTGTATCAACTAATTCAATCAGAAGTAGAAATTAAATTTTTATCTGGCGATTACAAATTGAAAGGCTTAAACGTAAATGGACAACATTTTACTGTTAACTTTATATTAAATGGTAAAAGAGACCATGTTGGTGAAATATTTAATTGTCACGTTGGATGTGTTGCGTGGCCGTTTGGAAAAATTAAAATAGCAACACCTTTAATAAAAGATTAAGGAGAGATGAAAATGAAGTGGCTTGATGAAGTAAAGGTTTTAACTGATAAATATGAAAGCGAAGGGGTAAAGAAAGGCGCAATAGGTACAATTATTTTTGCTTGGCTTCGTAATGATGAATATGAAGTTGTTTTTAGTAATAAAGATGGTAGAGATTATGCTGAAATTATGATACACGTAAGCGATTTAGAAGTTGTAAAAAGTTCTAATATGACTGATGAAGATATTTTAGAAGACTTGCCAGGGCATAACCCTAATTGGTGGTGCAAGGTAGAAGACGGATATATATTAAACCTAAAAGGAGAAAGGAAAAATAAAATTCCTTACGATTATAATACTTGATATGAAATATGAAATTGTAAAATTAAAAAACCTTAAAGAAGAATATGTAAAACTTGGATTAAGTAAGGATTCTTTGGGGCTTTTATTAAACGAAAAAAACTCACAATGTTTAATAATGTTTTTTAACAACGTTAATCAAGGCGATTATTTAATGCTTGTTATGACCGAAACAGATTTAATAATTACCGACATGGTTTTACCTAATAATCTTTGTTCTGAATTAGAAGAATATATTGAAAATAATGCTGACAAAATTTCAAACAAAACGAACTTTGAAGCAATTCCTTTTAAGGAATGTGATTACGTAGAACTTATTGTAGAAAAAGAAAAATATTCTAAATATGGGTTACGTAAAGGCGATAGGGGCATTATTGCTTCAAATAAGGCGACCAAAAACAAAATATTAGTCGATTTTGGCAAGGAAGCGGAAGATTTTGACGGCTTTGTTTCGGTAGATTTCGAAGACGTTAAAAAAGTTGAAGAATAATGCCGACGGACCATTTATACGAAAATAGTTTAATTAAGTTGGCGCTTGTGCAACCACAAGACTATCAATTGAACCATATAGATTAATTGATAGTCTTTTTCTTTTGTCATAAACCCATTGACTATTAAAAAGTCATGTTATATTATAAATAAAAAGCCCGAGAGAATAAAATTCTTTCAGGCTTTTGAATTTTAAGGAGTTTTATGATATAATTATGTTTGAAAATATTAGATGGATTTTAGATAATATTTTTGGGATTAGTGGGAACGGATTTGTTATAAGAGAAAACGTTAGTCCTAAGAATATAGAAACTTGCAACGGTGTTGCTGTAAAAGATAATCAAACACGAACTTGTGCATTATGCGTTGCTCTTAACGACACGGTGTTTAAAAATGATAACAAACCCATGTATTATCATTCGTATTGTAAATGTAAAAACAAGAAATATGATTTAACGGAAGTCGTTTTTAATTTTCCTTTGCAGAAAATTACAGGCTATCTTTTTGTAAACGAAGATAAGAAAGCAATGATGAAAACAATGGGATATACCATTGAAGATGCAAATGAGTTGTATCAAGTAATTCAAACAGAAGTGGAGAATAAATTTTTATTTGGCGATTATAAATTGCAAACACTTAATAATCACGGGCAGCATTTTGCTGTGAACTTTACGTTAAACGGCAAAAGAGACCACGCAAAAGAAAAGTTTAATTGCCACGTGGGTTGTGTGGCATGGCCGTTTGGAAAGATTAAAATTGCAACACCTTTAATAAAAGATTAAGGAGAGATGAAAATGAAATGGCTTGACGAAGTAAAGGTTTTAACAGATAAATACGAAAGTGAAGGCGTTAAAAAGGGAGCTATAGGGACTATTATCATGTCGGAAATAAGATATAATCAATATGAAGTTGTATTTAGTGATAAAGACGGCAAAGATTATGCGATGATAGAAATATTTGTAGGAGATTTAGAAGTTGTAAAAAGTTCTAATATAACGGATGAAGATATTTTAGAAGATTTACCAGGACATAACCCTAATTGGTGGTGTAAGGTAGAAAACGGATATATATTAAACCTAAAAGGAGAAAGGAAGAATAAAATTCCTTACGATTATAATTCCTAAAGAGAGTAGTGTAAAAGGCGAGAAAATTCTCGCCTTTTTTGTTTTATTGAAAGAAAAAGGGAGGGGATTTGAAGTAGCGTTAAGAAACGGTAGACACCTACCGTTTTAGCGGTGACCGAAGATTTTTGCAAAGCATAAGTTTAAGTTTTTGTAATTGCGTTGCAAAAATACAAGAAGAAATGCCCATCCACTAGCGTGGGACGACAAACCCCTCGACGAACTTTGTTCGCCCCTCCCCTTAATAAGGGGAAAAGCTCGCAACCACTTGCTGTATTGTTAAACCATTTATGGTTCAACAGTGTTGTTATTAAAAATTTTTTATCTTATTACACGTTA
>JAZNMA010000091.1:0-15083 GCA_045579345.1 Christensenellaceae bacterium
AGAACGATTGCGCATCTTTTTGGCACTGAAGAATACGCTAACGGTGTAGAACAAACTATTAATTACGGTGGCTCCAATACAGTTGTTTGTTATATACCTAAAACCCTAAAAGAAGTTAAAATAAATGCAGAATCGGAATACAGCATTCCTTGGTGTGCTTTTAATGGTGCAAACCATCTTGAAAAGATTACTCTATTAGGAAAAATCGATGCAATTGGAGAAAACGCGTTTGCGAATACCGCTATTAGTGAAATTTTGATTCCAGCATCTGTAAAGACAATTTATAAAGAAGCATTCAAATCATCACTTATAAAAACTGTTAAGTTTGAAGCGGGCGCAGAAGTTGACCTTTTAGAATCTGCATTCTTTTCTTGTTCACTTCTTTCTTTCGTTGGTTCGGGAGAAACAGTTGCAAATACAATTGATTTAAGTTTGTTTAACTCTATTGAAAAGAAAGCATTTGACACTCAAAATTCCGTTGACGAGAGTAGAGTTAAATCATATAGCGTACTTAACGCTAACGGTTTTGACCTTGAATTAATCTTTGGAGAAACTGAAGTTAAATAAAAGTTAATAAATAAATATACGACTGCAAATTTTATTTGCAGTCGTTTATTTTTATACTAAATTAATTATTTTATAGATGAAAGCTTAAAAATTAGTGCGCCCATATAAGTGAAAGAACCATAACAGATTAAGGGTTGAGCGTATTCAGTCATGTAAGCCATGTGAGGTATGCCGTTTTTACTAGATGCGGATTTTTGAATGCTTACGTATTGTGGCGTTCCGGTATTTTTATTATCTTGCACGTAGAACGATAAATTTTTAACGCTTAAACTCTCTTCAATTTCTGTGCCGTTTACATTGATTTTAAGAGTTTTAGTAACCTCATCTTTATTAGTGACGAGTAAATTCGTTGCTTTTCCGTATGCCGGTGCAACGGTTGGAAGTGTAAAAGTTCCATCTTTTTCTATAGATACGTTTCTTAACGCGAAAAGCAGTTGCGTATTATCAATAATCGTCTTAAAATCGTAATCATAAGTTTTGCTATCGGTGTTTTCTTTTCCAATGCTAGTAATCGTATATTCGTTTTTGCGGTAAACAGTTTGATATTCACTTTCAATTTTTTGGGTTTTTACAACCAGCTTATCTTCAGTGCTTCCCGCGTACATAATATTGTAAGACTGTTTTACGTGTGAATATATTGGCGCAAAAGAATTGCTGGCGGGCAAAAAATACACTTCGCTTTCGATGTATTCACTCACAATATCGTCATTTTCCGCGTTTTCGTTTCCGTTTACTTTATATACTGAGCTGAGAGAAAGTTTAGTAGATAAGTGAAATATCATACCATCGAGTTCAATATCCGTGCTGTTAAGAATTTCTTGTAAAGGCTCATAGTCTTTAGTACAAATTTCAAAATCCACCGTCATAGTTCCTTTTGTGCTAAAGTCCGCAACTTCTTTGGAAATGTCGCTAGAACGAACGAGGTCGTTATAATCGCCGTTAGTTACATTGTAAGTTAAAGTTTCCTTGAAAGTAGAATCGGGGGAATTTCCTCCGCTAAATGAATTGTTAAAAGATAGTGCTCCCGCACCTCCACAACCTGCAAAAAGCAAGAATATGAATGAAAGCGAAAGGGAAAGTATACTAATAAAAAGTTTCTTCATTTCATTCTCCAAATATTTAGTTTATATCATAATATCACAAATATAAAAAATTGTAAAACTTTGTTGCTAAAAAACTTTAAAAGTTTATAAAATATGATACAATGTAAGTATGGTTAATTTAATTTCAGTAAATTCTTATTTCGATTTATTTCCCATATTAATAAAATTATTAAAACAAAAGCCTAACGATATAGATAAAAAGAACTTGGTTTTTTGCGAAGCAAAAGTGTCGCTAATGGCAGAACGGCAAATATGTGCTGAATTTGGCGGGACTTTTAATACCGAAGTGTTTTCGTTCGGTAATTATTTGCGCGCAAAAAAGAAAATGGATAATTTACTGTCAAAAGAAGGCTCAGCGATGGTTGTAAAGCGCATACTTTCGACCCTTTCGCTCGGCTGTTTAAATAGAAGCAAGTCTGGGTTAGCGCCTACGATGTTTGAATTAATTATTCAATTAAAAAGTGCTAAAATTACACCAGAGGATTTAATTTTTGCATCAAATAAAGTAAGCGGTTTATTAAAAAATAAACTACAAGACATAGCTACAATTTATAGAGAATATGAAAATTACGTTATTGAAAAAGGCTACGAAGACCAGAGCAGTGCGCTTTCATTTTTGCCAGAAATAATAAATCAATCGGAAGAAATTGCAGGCGCGGACGTGTTTTTACTCGGCTACAGCGGTTTTACTGCGCAAATGCGTTCGATAGTTTCAGCGCTTATTGATAGGGCGAAAAGTGTGACAGCCATTTTAGTTGAGGGTGAAAATTCACACGTTTACGTAAATGAAACGGTAAATTTTATTAGAGAATTGTGTTTAAGTAAAAATATAAAATTGAAAGAAGAAAAAATTGAAGGAAATTTCGTTTTAGAGGGGAAATTTATTGCTGATAATTTGTTTTCCCCAAAAGGCTACTTAAAAGACGGCAAAATTTGCACGGATAAAATAAAAGTGCTGTCGGCTAAAAATCCTGCCGAGGAGATTGAGCGGGTTTGTTCTGTAATTAGGGATTTAGTTGTAAATAAAAAATGCAGATATAAAGAAGTATCTATTGCTGTTCCAGACGGAAACCAATATAAAGACGAGATAGAGAGCACGTTTAAAAATCTTTTAGTGCCTTATTTTCTTGACGAGAAAAAAATTCCCGAGTCCCACCCACTAATAGGGCTTATTTTGTCGTACATAAATGCGTTCAGAAAAGGGCTGGAAAGAACGGAAGTAATATCCTTTTTAAAAAATCCACTTTTTATAGACGACAAGCCTCTAACCGATGCTTTTGAAAATTATTTAATCAAATATAACGTAAATTACGCAAAAATTCGTCAGCCTTTTACTTTTACAAGCGTAAACGGAGTTGAACTTTCTAGACTTGAAGAGCTTAGGATTAAACTTTGCCATCATTTAGAAAACTTTAACTTAAAAAAGCTGTTACAAGACTTAGAGGTTGAAAGTAAACTAAGTTGCTTTGCGGAAAAACTTAGAGTGATGGGTGAGAACGAACAAGCATCCATTACCGAACAGATTTTTAGTGCGGTAACTGGAATTATTGACGAAATAGAGATGATGCTTGGCGGAGTTAATTTAACGCTTAACGAATACAAGAACGTGTTTTTGAGTGGCGTTAGTGCGCTTAAACTTTCAATTATTCCACAATATAACGACGCAGTATTTATCGGTGGCTTTAAAGAAGTTGCGCTCGCTAAAGCAAAGTACGTTTTTGCAGTTGGGCTTACCGTAGACGTGCCTGCCGTTTCTAATGACGTCGCTTTATTATCCGACGGCGATATTGATACTTTAGAATCAATAAAAATGCTTGTAGAGCCGAAAATTCGCGTGGTAAACCATAGAATGAGAGAAAACGTTGCAATGGCACTTGCCTCGTTTAGCGACGGATTATATTTGTCATATCCGATAGCCGACGTTACGGGCAGTAAAAACGTTAGAAGTGAAGTTCTGAGCTTCTTTAACCGCGCGTTTAATTTGTCTCCATTCCCAAGCTACGACCAGTATTTAACTTATAAACAAGGCTTTAATTCTTTTGCTAGAGCGTGCGGTGAATTTGCCGAGGGAAAAACTCAAGATGGCAGGCCTTATGATTTTACTTTGCCTTCGTCTTTTTATAGCGTAGCGGGCGAAGATGCGCTTAAACCGTTATTACAAAGCGCTAATAAAGAGGTTAAGACTAGACTTGAGGGCAATAGGGCTCTCATTAATAAAGTGATTTCACCGACTACGGTTGAGGATTTTTATAAATGTCCCTATCGTGCGTTCGCCAGCCATTTTTTAAAAATCAACGAGCGCGAGGACGGAAAGGTTGGCGTTCTTTCAGTCGGCAATCTTATGCATGAAATTTTAAGCGGATTTGTAAATGAAGTCTATACCGTTGGCGGAAAGGACGAGTGCGATGCACTTTTTGAAAGAGTTAAAAACGAAACTTTAAAAAAGGAAGAATATAAAAAATACTTAAACGACGCTAGCACTTTTGAAACGGTTAAAAGATTAATAAGAGAGTGCAAAGAGTATGCGTTTAAGACTTATTTATCGCTTAAAAAGTCGGGATTTAAGAGTAGCTTAACGGAAGTGGGATTTTCCGACAGCGAAAATGCAAAATTTCCTGCAATAAGTTTAAACGGCGGAACGGTCAAGATTAAAGGAAAAATTGACCGAGTGGATTTAGCCGATAAATTTTATAGAGTGGTAGATTATAAGACGGGCAAGGCGGATTCTACTGATAAATCGTTATTTGCAGGTGTAAAACTACAACTTTATCTCTATGCTTTAGCAGTTCAGGGTAAGTATAATAGAGACGAGAAAACGCCTGTGGGAGCGTATTATCTTCCTGTTTCAGACAAATATGAAAAAGCAGAGGACAAAGTGAAAAATCTTGCGGTAGGAAAGACTGTGAACGAAGAGCAAGCATTGCTTACGCAAGACGTGGAGTTTTTTGAGCGTGGCGAAAGCGATTTTTCATGTGCTATTGTGGACGAAAAGAGTGGAAAGATTAAAAACGCAGTCGATAAAGAAACTTTTAACGCATACATGAATTACGCATTAAAAATTTCTGAAAAAGCAACCGAGCAACTTAAAGAGGGCGTTATTATTGCTTTGCCGTATCAAGATACTTGTAAGTATTGCACTTTTAGCGCTATGTGCGAATTTAAAGGCGATAAAATCAGAACATTAGGCAAAGTAGACGATAGCAGTTTTATGTTAAATAATCAAGGAGACGCTAGTGATGAATAAAGAGACGTTTGAACAACTTGAAGTTATTAATCACGATAACGGGAATATATTAGTTTCTGCGTCTGCTGGTAGCGGGAAAACTCACACCATGATTGAACGCATTAAACGGCTGATAATACAAGAAGAAGTGAGTGTAAAAGAAATACTTGCGGTTACTTTTACCGAGGCATCGGCGGCGGATATGAAAGAAAAAATCCGCTCAGCACTTAATGGTCGCTTAGAAGGAATTGATTCTAAGCGTCTAAAAGAATTAATTGACCAACTGCCGACTGCAGACGTTTGCACGCTCCATTCTTTTTGTGGGAAACTAATTCGCAGTTATTTTTTTGCATGCGGAGTGTCGCCCGATTTTAAAATTATCGACCAGTCCGAAGCAATGACTTTAAGAAATAAGGCAGTCGAAAAGGCTTTTAAAGAGTTTTACGAAGAGGGTGAGGAGTGGTTTTTAACTTTGGTTGACCGCCACGCGCAAGGGCGTTCAGATACAGCCTTAAAAGAGTTAGTTTTATCAATTTACGCTTTTTGTGATTCAGAAGCCAACCCTGACCAACTAAAAAACGCTTGTTTGAATTTTTACGATGAAAACGGGGCTAGAAAACTTTTAAATATATTGAAAGAACAACTAAATTTTGAACTAGAAATGATTTCGGGCGCGCTTATTCCTATAATAGAAGCTTTTAAAAGCGCGGGTGCGGAAAAAGGGTTTGCTTTTACTAATACTTTATATAACGATATAAAATCATTGATAACAAGTGAAGATATTTATCTTATTAAAAAGTACGTTGATTATAAATTAAAATTAGACGTGGAAAGAAAACTAAGCCCATCGCTTTTGGAAATGAAAGAGAGGGTAAAAATAATACGAGCTGATTTTGTTAAGACTTTAAAGCGTTACGACGCTTGTCTTTGTGAAAACTTTGATAAAGACCAAAGCGCGCTTTTAGAATGCAAGTTGCATACTGAAAATCTTATAAAAATTGTAAACCGTTTTAGTGAGTTTTACGATAAGGAAAAGAGAGAAGAGAACGTGCTTGACTTTAATGATTTAGAGCATTTTGCACTAAAAATATTATCAGACGAACAAGTTAGAAAGACTGTTTCGGACAAATATAAATATATCTTTGTTGACGAATATCAAGACACGAACGGAGTGCAAGAAGAAATTATTCAAAGGCTTGAAAAAAACAATCTATTTATGGTCGGTGACGTAAAACAAAGCATATACGGATTCCGTGGATGTCGTTCGGAATTTTTTACTCAAAAAGATAAGCGAATGACAGAAAACGGGGAAAAAGTAGTAAGGCTTAACAGTAATTTCCGTTCGGCAAAAGCAATTATAAATTTTGTAAACGTCATATTTAATTATTGCATGACAGAAAGTGTATATGGAGAAAATTATAAAGGTCGTTCAGAGCTAGTTTTCGGAGGGCTGTATCCAGACGGCTACGACGGGCGCGCTAAATTACATTTTTTAGAAAATCCACCTAAGCCTCAAACCAAAAAAGAAGAGGCGAGAGTATACGATATTTTAAAAGATTTTAAAGAGGGTGACCAACAAGCTGACCTGCTCCCCTCAATGATTTCTTCAATCATAGAGCAAGAATTAAAAGGCAAAATATACGATACGAAATCCAACGAATATAGGCAAGTAGGATTTGGAGATATAGCAATACTTACTAGAAATAAAAACGGCTCGTACGTAAAAGATTTGGTGTCAGGACTAATTAAAAACGGAGTACCCGTCAGTTCATCGGTTAGCGAAAGCGTGCTAGATTATCCTGAAATTAAAATGCTTGTAAACGTCTTAAAACTAGTAGACTGCTTTTATCAAGATTTGCCTCTCGCAAATACGCTTAAGAGTCCGCTAGGTGGGTTTACAGACGAGGAATTGTTTGATTTGGTAAGATTTTACGACGACAATGCAAACCAAATAAAGGGAAGCTTTTCAGATGCATATTCGTTCTATATTGAAAATGGAAACGGAAGCTTAAAAGATAAGCTTTTGCAGTTTGATGCCTATATTAAAAAGATACGTCTGCTATCAGATTTTATCGGGGCAAACGGAGTGCTTAAAAAAATAATAGCCGATAAGAATATTGAGGGGTATTTGTATGCAAAAGCGGGGGGAGAAAGGCAAGTTGAAAGATTAAAGAGATTTGTTTTTGCATCTTTAAACGGAGACAAAACACTGACCATTCGTGAATTTTTAAACAAGATAGAAAATTGTCCTGACGCTTTTGCTTTATCACCGTTTTCTGAAGAAAATACAGTAAAAGTTACGACTATACACTCTTCTAAAGGATTAGAATTTCCTGTCGTCATTGTGTGTGGATTAGAAAAAAGTTTCAACGAAGAAGAGGAGAGAGAGGACGTCTTATTGAGCCGTGATTACGGTATTGCGGTAAAGCATTACGATGATAGTTTGCGCACCAAAAATCAAACCCTACTTCGCGGTGTAATTCGCGCAAAAATGCGCCGTGATAGGGTTAAAGAAGAAATGCGCTTGTTTTACGTCGCTCTCACTCGTGCCACCTATTCGTTACATTTGGTTTTTACAGCAAACGATGATGGCCGTCAAAATGAATTTACCGGAGCAACGCGCTTTTTGGATTTTATTCCGTCTACTATCGGTGCAACCGTTCATACCGAAAGTGAAATAAGGCTGGATAGACGCGAGGCTAAAACAAGGAAAGTTCTAATCGTTAATCCCGACCAAGAGCAAGTAGAGAGAATGAAAAATTCTTTTTCTTACGTATATCCTTTTGAAAGTGATACGTGTTTGCCGTTAAAGGGTAGCGTTACTAAAGTGATGGAGCAGTCGGCAGAGGAGTTTATTCCCGTCTACGTGCTCTTTGATGAACAGTCGCCAGACGCTGAGAGCGGAACGATTGCGCATAAACTTTTAGAGCATTACGATTTTTCTAAGCTTGACAATGTAGATTATCAAGTGCAAGAAATGATTGAAAAAAATATTTTTAGCAAGGCGCAAATAAATCAAATTAATCTTTCAAGAATAAAATCAGTACTATCTAGCGGAGCGTTCGACGGCTTAAACGGAAAAAGACTTTATAGGGAAAAACCTTTTTTGGTTGACGTTTGTGCTAGCGATATTATGTCTACAGACAGTAAAGAAAACGTTACCATTCAAGGGGTTATTGATTTACTAGTAATAGATGGTGATAGCGCGGAAATAATAGATTATAAATATTCTTCGCTTAATTCGGTTAGTTTAAAAGAAAAGTATAAAAAACAGCTTCAGCTTTATGCATATGCGGTAGAAAAAGTTTTAAATAAAAAAGTTAAACGAAAAACAATCATAAACGTATTTACGGGCGAAACGGTAAATATAGATTAAAAAAGACAAAAAATTATAAAACGTTCGATTTTTCGCTACATAAAAGTGTCTATCATTTTTTCGAGGTGAATAATGACTGAACGTTTTTATAAATTTGTTGCGTTTATTAACGAGACGGCGGGTGTCTTTTGGCTCTTTATTATCAGTGCGTCGCTAATTTTTTTATTTTTCATATTGGCACTTATATTATCTCTTTCCATACGTGATTACTCGTTAAGCAAAAGGAAATGGTTTGTTTTATCGTCAACAGCTGTTTGCGTAGTGCAATACGCATTTACGCTAAACAAAGCGGACAAAATATTCGTATTTTTAAATATCGCGCTGTTATTGATTTTTAGTTCAATCGTCTTTTCCGTTAGGGTTAGAAAAAAAATTGACAAAGGACAAAAAGAGCTAATAGACTATATTGATAGGCAAGTACGAAACGCGAACGCATTCAAATGTAAAGAGTACAATACTTTAGATAGACCCATTTATCCTACGGAAACCAACTCTGAAAGAGAAGAACAAATGCTTGAAAGTAATGCAAAGATGCATATGACAACTATAAATTTATCCGAGCCCAAAAAAGACGTAGTTGCAGATTTAGATTTCTCGCACGTTAAGAATGTAATTGCAAGACTTAATTATTACAATCTTTCCCAAAGTGACCGCAAACAGGTTAAAGATTTAGAAAATGCAATTTTACTAGCAGAAAGCAACCAAATTAGCCCCGACCTAAAGGTTAAGATTAACGATGGGTTGGGAATGTTGCTGAAAATAATGTCTAAATACGGAGCATAACTAAAGGTTGAAAATATAAAGTAAAATGTATAAAACGCCCAAACGGGCGTATTTTCTCTTTTTTATTGACATAAATGCTAAGTTACTATATAATAGTAAATATAGTAAGCAATTCGTCTCATCATTTTTGAGGTAAGGGGGGAAGATAGTGAATAAAAGGTTAACGGCAATCATATTGTGCGTAATTATAGCCATATCGAGCATGCTCACGCTATCTGCGTGCAAGCCTGAAACTTTTACCGTAACTTTTAATAAAGGCGGTACGGAAGATATGGTAATCACTGTTATGGAGGGTTACGAAAATATACCGGAAGTGCAAACGGTGTCAAGTTGGACGGAGATTGTTTTCCCTGTCTATATTTGTGAAAACCATACTTTCAGTGGTTGGAGTGAAGTTATTCATTTAATTGAAAAAGATACGGTAATAACGGCGATATGGACGCAAAATCCGTTTGTAGTTAAGTTTGACCCAGTTAATCCGGAAGCTAAGTACGTAAGTGGCGAATTATCGCAAACGGTTCATAATTGGGCAGGGGTTAAGACACCCGAATACACGCTTCCCGGATATACTCTTACTTGGGAAGAGTGGGATGTTAGAAAGACTGACGATACTACCATAAAAGCTGTATGGATACCTGGCGAATATACTTTAGAATTCGTTGATGATGATGGAACAAAATTGGATTATGAAAAGGTTGGCGTAACCTATCAACAACAAATAAGCAAATTGCCAGTTCCTGCAAAAGAAGGTAAACGGTTTGGTGGCTGGTATTTGGAAGAGGACGTTTCTCAGTATATTTACGAAGGAGATATTTGGAGGAAAGCGGGCGACGCGATTTTAAAAGCACGTTGGTTAGAACCGGACCAGTATAGAATTACCTATAAAAATGCTTTTGACATAAAGGGGGAAATAGCATATCGTTCTACCGACGAAACATTTGTAATCAATACTCCCACGCGATACGGCTATGATTTTCTTGGTTGGACTGGAACGGGAGTTGGGGACGAGCCCGTAAGCAAGGTGGAAGTTAAAAAGGGTTCAAGCATTGATATTGAACTTACGGCACATTGGAAAGCTAAACAAAGAACGCTAACCTTAAATCCGGATGGCGGAGAATTAAGCCAAACGACCAAAAGTATAATCTTTGGTGAAAAAATAGGCACATTGCCTACAGACATTAAAAAAGACGGATATGAATTCGTTGGTTGGATAACACCTAACGGAACTTTGGTAACAGAGGATACTGAGTGGATTTGGGACCCCGACAACGTATCTTCACTAAAGGCAGTATATTTACGTTTGTACACCGTTAAGTTGATATTGAAAGGAATTGCACCCGATAACGAGTCTAAAACCATATTAGCTAATTTTACCGAAGACGCAGAAGAACAATTTGGATTGGTTAAGAGTAAAACAGAGGAAAACGTTTGGGTATTTGAAAGGATTTTTAAAGAAGGAGAAAGAATTGGCGAGCTTCCTTTTAAAGAGCACATGATACTCGATGACGGCGATTACAAATTTTCAAGTTGGGCAGTAAACGGTTCTGGAATAAAAGTTACTTCTGCAGACATAGTAAACGAAACTAAATTTGAAGGCAGTAAAGAAAGTGGAATAATTGAACTTTATATTAAAATAGCAAGACTTTGGTCACCTGTTTATGGAACCTAAAATTTCGCCCGCACTAACAAGTGCGGGCGTTTAACTTAGTTAGAGAATTTTTCATATAATACACAAACAAATTAAGGGGTGAATATATGAAAAAACCACTTTCAGTAGATTTTCCGTATCCTTCGCTTGACGATATAGAAATTAATAAAAATTCGGCAAAATGGTTAAGTTTTTTGTATGCGGGCAAGCACGGTGAGTTAAAAGCAATTTTACAGTATACTTATCATTATTTTTATTTTAACCAACTAAATGACAAAGAAACTGCGGACGCACTGATGGGGATTGCGCTATCAGAGATGAAGCACCTTGAAATACTAGGCGAAGTTTTGCTTAGGTCGGGAATAGACCCCATTTTTGCGGGTTATTTTCCTATTGGTTGTGTATTTTATAAAACCGATTGCATTTCGTACAGTAAAAATGCAGAAAAGATGTTACTTGATGACATTTCAGGCGAGCTGGTTGCAATTGATGCTTACGATAAGGCAATAATAGGAATAGAAGATGAGAAAATTAAAGCAGTTTTATTAAGAATTAAACTAGACGAAGAACTGCACGCTAGGGTTTTAAAAGAGCGAATGTCTTTTTATTTTAACGAAAGAAGTAAGATAGACAAATAGAGTACATTTATAATAAAAAGCAGTATTTTTTTGCTTTTAGAATAAAAACTTTTATTTTTTATTGCAATTATTTCCCATTTAATGTATAATATAAGCTATGATATGGTGCGCAAATCGCTCGCGGGAGAAAAAATATGCTTTTTAAAAAGAAAAGAAAACAAGCAGGACTCAGTAAAATAATTGTTGACGGAAACAGCGGTAGAAAATCAGTAGAGGGGTATAACAGACTAAGAGATAATATCCTCTATTTAAACGTTGACGGCAAAACTAAGGTTATTCAGATAGAATCAGCCATTTCAGCCGAAGGTAAGACTACGGTTGCGTGTAATATTGCAGTTAGTTTAGGTCTTGCTGATAAAAAGGTTGTTATCGTTGACCTAGATTTCCATCGTCCGCAAACTCACCGCTTGTTTGACATGGAAAAAGAAAATGGTATAGCTGAATATATGCTAGACACGCTTTCGATAGATAAGCTTATTAAAAAGACAAAATACGACAACGTAGACCTAATTACGCGTGGTGCGGAAATTTATAACGTTTCTAGCGTGTTTATGTCTGAAAAATTTAAAAATCTTATAGAGTATATTAAAAAAGAGTACGATTACGTTATTTTGGATTGCCCGCCAATACTTCAAGTTTCTGATTATATTCACATTTCAAAATTGTCAGACGGTGTGCTTTTCTTGGTGCAATATGCTTCTACTACAAAAAATCAGGTAACAGAAGCTATGAAAGAATTGAACAACTGTGGGGCTAACGTCTTAGGTTCGGTATTTACTATGTACGACAGGAAGAAAGACGGAGAGGCTGGTAATTACAATTACTACTATTATCAATACGGTAAATCATCAGAAAAAGAAAATTAGACTAGAAAATAAATAATAACTAAATCACCTATTATCATGATTGACATTCACTCACACATTTTGCCTTTTGTGGATGACGGGTGCTCAATGTTAGAAGATTCAATGCATCTATTAGAGCATGCGATAGAACAAGCGGTTACTGATATAATTATGACTCCGCATTATCGACAGCCGTATTTCCCAGAAAAGGATAATTTAAAAACGGAATTTGAAAAGTTTAAAAATTACGTAAAAGATAAGGGGTTAAATATTAATCTTTATCTGGGAGAAGAAATATATCTTTCAAAAAACTATAAAGATTTATTGAAACAAGATAAAGTTTTAACCCTAAACGGAACAAAATACGTTTTAGTAGAATTTAATATTTGTACGGATTTTGAAATGACTGAGGCAATTTACAGTTTAGTAAAATTAGGCTACAAGCCCGTAGTCGCACATTTCGAACGATATACTTTTGTGGATGTTTCGATAGCAAGCGAAATAAAAAACATAGGAGGACTTATACAAGTCAATTCCGGTGCGATAGTAGAAAGATTAAATTTTAAGGCAAAAAGACGCGTAAAGAAGTTGTTTGAAAAAAATCTAGTTGATTTTGTAGCAAGTGACGCACACCGCGTACGTAAATACAGCATGCGAAAAGCTTATGATTTAGTCGAAAAGAAATATGGAAAAGAAATAGCAGAAAAAGTTTTTTATCTTAATGCAAAGGAAATTATAAACAGTCAGACCGTCTAACCGTTCTGACTTGTTTTTTAAAGATTATGAAGAAAAGAATTATTGCCATAGGTGGTGGCGAAATTAAAAGTAAAACCACCTTAAAAATTGACGAATACATTGCAAATCTAGCTAAAGAACACGCAGGTGATAAACGCGCGAATGCGCTTTTTATCGGTACAGCCTCGCATGACAGTATGCCGTACTTTAACAGCTTTAGAAAAACCTACACTTCAGTATTTGATATTAAAGCAGAAGTTGCACTTATGGTTTACGGAGAAATGTCGATAGAAAAAATTGAAGGTAAAATCGAGAATGCCGACTGCATTTACGTTGGTGGCGGGGATACCGTGTATATGCTTGAAAAATGGAAAGAATACGGCATAGACAAAATGCTTATCGAGGCGTATAATAAAGGGAAAATAATTTGCGGGCTTTCAGCAGGTGCAATTTGTTGGTTTAAGTATATGTATACTGATTACGAGATTATGCGTGGGCAGAGTTCAGAATACGTATTAAAAAAAGGTCTAGGTCTACTTGACGGGGCAATGTGCCCGCATTTTAACGAGCGCGAACAAGATTTTACTAACGCTATGCTCAAAGGTGAAATTTTAGGAGCGTATTGCGTGGAAAACGACTGTGCAATAGAGTTTACGGACGGAGAATTAACAAACGTTATTTCTGCGGGCGGAAAGGCTTACTTTATGAATGTAGATGGGAATACGGTGGTTAAAAAGGAATTAAAATGAAAAAAGAAAACTATGACCTTTTAATGCAACGAGAAATAAAAGCGCTGTCTAATAAAAGAGCAAAACTTTTACTTCATTCGTGTTGTGCACCCTGCTCTAGTGCCTGCCTTGAAAGATTAAAAGAGCATTTTGACGTTACCGTTTACTTTTATAATCCAAACATGGACACTGAGAAAGAATTTTTATTGCGTGAAAAAGAGCAAGAACGGTTATGTAAATATTTAGATATAAAATGTTTAATTTCTTCTTACAATAAAGAAGAATTTTTATCTAGCGTAAAAGGACTTGAAAACGCGCCTGAAGGCGGGGCAAGATGCGAAAAATGTTTTTACCTTAGGTTAAAAAACACGGCCTTAAATGCTAAAAATAACGGATATGATTATTTTGCAACTACCCTTACTGTAAGTCCTTTAAAAAACGCACAAATTATAAATAGCATAGGACAAAGAATTCAAGAAGAATGTCAAATTAAATATTTACCGACTGATTTTAAAAAACGTGGCGGTTATCAACGTTCGATAGAACTTTCTGCTCTTTATAAATTGTACAGACAAAATTACTGCGGTTGTGAATTTTCTAAAAATTTTGTTCCAAATGAATTAAAGGACAAAATATAAAAAAACTATAAAACATTTTCCCATAAAATTTTAAAAGTTTTTGGTATTTGTTCAGAGAGTTCAATTAACACCTCTATTTTTGATATTGCGTCAGACCATTCCTTGTCGCGAACGAGGGTGACGGCTTCTGCTAGCCAAAGGTCAACTTCTTTAATTTCGTTATGCGGAATAAAAACGTGTAAAAATCTTTTCTTTTCTATCCAGTTTTTTTGAACGGCGTAAACGTCGTCTTCGGTCGCCGTTTGGTCGTCTATTTTTTCGTATAGAGTGGATAAGACAGTGTGGAATTCCTCGAACTGTCGCTTAACAAAATTACTTTCATACCACGCGCCAACAACAAGCAATACGGCAACGCATGTCATAGAAATTATTGTTTTTACCATGTTAAACCCTCCGGAAGCAAAAATTCTTCTATGCGATATTTTTTATTTTTTTCTTTTATATAAACTCTGCCCAATCCGTCAAGCGTCATAACTTCCGTTTGTTTTAGTTTGGCGTTTATTTTATTTAGAAAATCAGTAACAGAAGAAGCGGGTAATTTTAAGCGGTTAATATTTGAAGCATTAATTTTACCTTGATTTATAATGAGTAAAGGGACGGAACGGCTTTTGGTCGTGCGATTAGGATTTTCTAGCGGAGAGAGTCTTCCGTTAGACTCAAAAATGGCATAATTTAAGTCGTCAAGTGAAAAATAACCTTGCGCACGCATAGCCTCAATTAAATCGTCAATGCCTAAATTATTACTGCGTAATTCTTTCATGTCTACGCCGTTAGTATTGATAACAATGCTAGGCTTTCC
>JAZNMA010000092.1:0-39744 GCA_045579345.1 Christensenellaceae bacterium
ATTTTAGCAATATCAACAAACATATTTTTACCTCGTATAGAATACAATTATATATAACAACCCATTATCTTTAATATTCTACACTATTTTTACAAAATAATAAATAGGTAATTTAATATTTTTTAAATTAAAATTTGTTGGGGAAATAATCCGTAGGGGTCGGCGTCCTCGACGACCCTATATTAGTTTATCTGTCGATTTGATTCGGGCTGTCGGGGACGCCAGCCCCTACGAAATGTGTTCAATAAACTCCAATTTACCGAACAAATTGTCGAAAATTTATTTTATTTTTGAAAATTCAATAATATTTTTGCAAAATCAAATATATTGTATAAAAATATATTGACATCCACAATATATTGTGTAATTATTTTTTATTGTATCACAACATATTGTGATACACCTAAAATAAAAACCTACTCAAAAAGTAGGTTTCAATATATTAAGATATTTTTTCAATTAATGTTTTTCTATCCCAAAGAATAACATTGTTTAATCCATTCTCTTTTATTTTCTAAAACTACTATGTATTAGGGTCTAAAAAAGTATACGTAATATTATTGTTAGCTAATATCTCTTCAATATTGCTTATATTATGTCTTGAATAAATTGTTTTGTATTTTATGATTTGAATTATCTCCCCTTTTATTCCTACAACCTCAATATTAAAAGCGATTGTATATTCAATAAATATGACATTCTGGAGATAAACACCAATTGAGTTTTCCACATTGTTGACATCTCTATAAACAACCGAACTAATATCATATAATTCATCCTTGTTAATTCCGTTTTTTGATTCCAAAATAATATTATCAAATTCTGAAGTTGTTATTTCTTTTCTATTCTTTAATATTTCATCCGCTTTATTTGAGTTATTAATATTACACCCGCTTAACAACATAATCAATAAAATTGAAAATACAAAAATACTTTTCTTCATAATGCACCTTTTGTCATATTATATCACTTTTTTTACATAATTTCAACAATATAAAAAAGCAAAAATCATTGACGGTTTTCGCTTTTTAAAATGATTAGATTTTTACTAATAAAAAACACTGTCAAACCATAGGTGGTTCAACAGTGTCTCACTTGGTTGCGGGGAGGGGATTTCTTCTTGCTTTTTGCAAAGCAATTTACGGGCATCTCCAACTTATGCTTTGCAAAAATCTTCGGTCACCGCTAAAACGGTAGGTGTCTACCGTTTCTTAACGCTACTTCAAATCCCCTCCCTTTTTCTTTCAATAAAACATAAAACGGATAGGGTTTTACCTATCCGTTTTTTGTTTGGTTGCGGGGAGGGGATTTGAACCTCCTGACCTTCGGGTTATGAGCCCGTAAAAACAACTTAAAATTGTCAGTAAAATACTGACTTTTTGAAAACCGTTCCCCAACGGTTCCCCAAAATTATCAACGTCGTTTTCTTGCAAATTATTAAGTTTCTTCGAGTTCTTTTTTAAGTAGCTCTTCTTCTTTTTGCTGTTCGGTAATTTCTCTATTGTAGTCGTCAATAAGGTTCTGCGGTAATTCCCTTTTGTAAAGAACTAAAAGCTCGTTACGGTCAAGACAAGAACGCAAATCTTCTTCGCGAACTATGCGCTCACAGTCAAAATAACCGTTTAGGAAGCGCCAAAGCGTTAAGCCTATATCTAATATACCGTTAAGAATTACGGTAAATACCGTTACAATGCGAGCTTCAAGCAACGCTTCGTCAATAGACAACGCAAAAGAACCCGCAACAAGTGTGAGAACAATCGTAAAAATTATGCTCGAACCGATCGCGCGCGCCGCGTTGCGTTTTACGTTTGAACGAGTTTTATAGAACTTATACCCTAAACCGTTTTCAACTATCAAATTGAAGTCGGTATCTTTAATAATATAATAGTTTACGTTGAGCGAGTTTTTGTTCTTTTCAATATAGTCGTCCGAAATCAACGCTTCAAGGTCAGCACGTTTCTTGCAATACAAGTCCGCTTTCGCTTTTACCTTGTCTCTTTTTTTAGGCTTAAAACGTTCAAAATAGTCTTCTTTCTTATCATTATAATATAATAAGAAAAAATCGGGGACTTTTTTGTTTAGTTTTTCTAATCTACCATTGATTAACGCTTTCCACGCATTGATTTTAACAATTATGTTTGTTCGGCAAATAAAGTCGTTGAACCTTGAACCGTCTATTTCCTTTAACAATATAAGCTTACGGTTTTTCTGCAAGGCTATACGAAGCTCGGCGCTGGCGCTCTTTGCTTTTGGCAAACCGATTCTAACACCGAGAACCGCCGCCAATATATAAGCACCGATACGGCAAGCAGCGTGATACCAATAAGACGGTTGCATAAACTTGTCTGACTTTTTTAATATAAAGATATCAAAAGCCCCAAGCGCAAAACATATAAAGACAAGCAAAAGGTAATCAACCCAATGCGCCCTAAAATACGCCGTTGTGGCGTTTGTCGCCTTTTTTGCCTTTGCTACGGGCGGCGGGGTAAATTGCATAGGCTTAATTTTTGGTGTTTGGTCCATAATTATTCACCCCCGCTTGCAAAATTATATCCGTATGCTTCGTGCCAAGCTTCTTTTTGCGAAATTGCAACGCTCTTATTGAGAACCTTTTCGCCGTCAACCATTTTGTATGAGTGGGTGTTATACACGTCAGCTACAACGGAAACGACACTACTTGCAACCCCTGAAACGCCCGAAACAATGCCGATAAGCGCCAAATAAGACGCCAAAAATTCAGCAAATAAACCTATAACTAAAAGCACAATACTAACGGAAATTATCGGCTGTTTTTTGAAAAAAGACGCAACAAATTCTTTGAACATTAAAACGCAAAGAATTAAAACGATTATCCCCCAAAAGCCAAAAACTTTACCTTGCGAAGAAAACGCATCGTGTTTAGCAATAAATAAAATTGTCATAGGTATTACGTAAATAAGGAAAGTATAAAGTTTGTAAATACGGCACATACCGCTGTTTGTTAGTTTCATATTACACCACCCCTAAATCGCTGATAATTTTTTCCGCTTCTTCCCCTTTAATCTCTCTGATATAGTTTTTAAGCCTTTCGTTTTCTTTTGCTTGCGCTTCCAACGTTGATTTCTCTGGCGATTCGGCAAGCAATGCAACTACTTCGGGTTTAGCCGCCCACGCTTGTCGCGCAGCATCGCAAAGCGCTTTCATTTGCACATAGGTTGTTTCAATAGTGGTTTTCATTGATGCAAAAGTATTCATATACGAACCAAATTCGCTTCTAAGCAGTTGCATAGTGTTTTCAATATAATTTCCAAACATATCCGCGATAGCCTTTTGTATAGCTGGCGCGTCGGTAGAGCTTAACAGCGTTGTAAGGTTTTCTTTGTCATTTTGCAACGCTTGAACATAACCCTCCAACTGTTTTGCTCTATTCTTGTTTTTAATATACGGTCTAATAATTAAAAAACCGACCATTGCCAAGTCAGTAATACCCGTTATTAACCACGGCAATATTTTATTTTTGAAAAAATTATCTTCCCCGGTTAGCGAATTAACCTTTGCAATAAGTTCTGCAAGTTTTGCTTCAACTTCTTCTGCCGTTAGTTCTTTGTTGTTTAACGTTTCTTCAATTTCGGTAGTTATTTCGGTTTCGGCAACTTCTTCCGCAAATGCGGTTGTAGTGGTTCCGATACAAAGCGCCAACGAGAACGTGAGCGCAAGCACTAAAAATAAAATTCTTTTTTTCATTGTTATTCTCCTTATATGATTTCGGTAAATCTTTCGACTTTTTTAAGTCTTTCGTCAAATGCGGTTAAACAGTCAACGAATTTGAGCCCTTCGGGCGTTTGGGTAATATCAACGGGGAAAATTTCCCAACGTTTAGCCACCTTTCCACCAACAAGCATTTCAACCTTGCCCATCAATCGCCCCGCAAACATAAACTTGTCAGGGACCGTGAAAACCTTTTTAAAATCATAAACGCCGCTTATTTCTTTATTCTGCAGAAAAATCTTTGCGGCGTTTAGTTCGTATTCGGTTTCAAAATTGATTATAAGGTTATCGTCTTCTTTGGCGGTAAATGGCTCTGCAATTCTTACGCCGTTTTCTTTCGGCAACTTAATTTTTATTTCCATTTTTTAACTCCTTATCAAGCAGTTTATTAGTTAATCTCATAATTACCTCCAATTCTTATTCTAATAAATGTTATCTAAACATATTCTTGTTGTAATAAATGTTCTCTAAGCGTAATTACTGTATCATTCATTAATCTTATATTTTCTCTGTTAAACGTCTTATAAATTTGTTCACCATTAGACTTTACAGCCATTACAGATATACAATCGTTAAGACCTATACTAGCTGTTCCATACTCGACCCCTGATTGCGCGTAATTTTTTAACGTCATTAGCGAATTAAGAAAGATTTTCGCTTTACTATAACCGCCATCGCCACCATCATAATACGTTCCGTCATAATAACTAGTAGACCTATTAGACAATATATATATTCCTACAACAAGTGAAAGAGTCTTATCCTCAGTTACACAGTTAAGTAATAGTTTATGAACATATAAATCTGTAAAAGGTTTTATATACGATAATGGCACTGCTGAAAAATCACCTACTGGATTTCCAGTTCGCAAATTTCCTTCAACATCCCTGTTTAGTGCCAACGTTTCAGATTGTGAATAATAAGTAGGAATATCGCCTGTACTTCCTTTGTTTAATTGTTTTACTAATTTATTTTTTATGTCAGTATTTATCTGAGTCTCTAATTCTGTAAGGCTATTACTTAATTCACTTCTAAGCCCTTCAATAGCTTCACTCGACAATTCTGCGAATTGAGTAGCTCCTATTTTTTCCCATTTATAGGTAACAGCACCATTATCAGTTATTGCTATTGTTATATACTCACCGTATTCATCTCCGGTTGGAGAATTTTCGTTAGGAACAAGATAAATATGCATT
The DNA here is from genome assembly GCA_045579345.1 of Christensenellaceae bacterium. Classification (GTDB taxonomy): domain Bacteria; phylum Bacillota; class Clostridia; order Christensenellales; family Borkfalkiaceae; genus UBA1259. The sequence continues at coordinate 4,944 of JAZNMA010000092.1, forward strand.
AACGTGTCTTCACTTGCAGTTGGCAGTGCTGACACCACTTGATATTGAGATTTGTGTAGACCGTCTATATAGTTTCGTAAAACGTTTAATTCATATTGCCTTACTACATCGGTCGAGTTCTCCGGCCGATTTGATACAGACATTTTGCCTTGCACCCTTACTCCGTTGTCTTTTAACTCAAGTTCTGCAAGTTGTTTTTTAGCATAAAAGCCATCGCTAAATGTTCCTTTGTATCCGCTTACATCTCCATCAAATTTACCTTTACCTTGTACTTCTACTCCGTCGTCTTTTAATAATAATTTTGCAAGGCCCTTAAATGCTGAAAAACCATCAGTAAATTTACCAGTTTGTCCGACCATTGAGCCTAACAATTCTAAATGCGTTATTGTGAGTTTTTTTCCATCGATATTACCTTTAGTAACAACATTTCCGCTTTCGTCAATTTCAAATAAGTTATATGGCTCGTAGACTTTAAGTTTATCGTTTACCATAACAATACAAACTTGTAAGCCTTGTGAAGTCTCAACTCTATAATCATCTCCAATCTCTAAAGTAATTGCTCCGTCTGGTGCGTTTTCGGGAAATGTTATTGAAATAGGTTTTTTTCCTGTTTCATCATAATTTACCGTATAAACATAGTCTTTATAAGTGAATGTTTTTCCGTCGCTTGCAACTGTGGTAATTTCTTTACCCCTGCCAATTTCAAAAACGGTATTTTCTTTATCTTCGTTTGCTATGCCTAATACTGTTTTTAATGCCTTTCGATTTTTTAACAAGTATCCCATTATTTGAGCGTGTGAGCCACGGTTATAAAGATAAGCACCAACTATCGCAGCAGCCGCACCGCCCTCATTATTTACAACATTTGCAGTTTGATTTTTCTTGTTGTATATTTCTTGACCAACTACAACTGCACCCGCACCGCCGTTATAACCACCTACTTGTTGCGTTAGAGCACAATTGCCGTCATTTGTGTATTGTTGTCCGAACGATGCCGCACTGTTCCCGTTGTTTAGGACAGTATTACCGTGAGTAAAACCTCTTTTTGCGGTTGACTTACTCTTTTTACCGCCCGCATAAGTTCCCTCTGCCGTTGCCTCGTTTTCTTCTCCCTCTGCGGTTTTTTGAACGATTGAGTAATCGCCTGTGCCTTTTTCTAAGTTATGCATTGTCTTTGCTAAAGTATGAAGAATAATCTCCGCATTAAGTATGTTTTCTTCAAAAAGGCTTTTAAACTCGCCCGCACTTTCAGATGTTGAAAAAGTCCTACTATACAAATTACAACGCGTATCAATAAATATCTCTGTCTGTATTTTATCGTTCTTATTAACAAGTAAAGTACCATTTCGCGAATTAACTACTATGTCGTATTCTTGCTCATTTTCAGATGGCACAAGGTCTACAACGTCGTGCGTAAAATTAAAATATAGCGCGGGGGCTGTTTTTGCTCCATCAATGTTGAAAGTTATGGTATCTGGTAATTTATTTATATCATATCTTCTAAGCGCTTGCGCTGATAAAGGTGTAATAAATTGCAAAACAATTTCGTTATAGTTTTCGCTTGAAAGGTTTAACGGCTGGGCGATTTTGCCATTGTCTACAATAAAGAAGGCTTCATTTGAAACTTCTATAATGCGATTCTCCTCTTCTTGTGTAATGTCATACCACCTAACTTGAAGGCTTGCTTGCCCAGAAACTGCGGTGTCCCAAGCTTGCAACGTGTAATAATACTTGTCTTCGGCATCAATTTTTATCATTGAATACCACCCCGACTGTTCGCCGTCTGGTCGGGTAATACATAGTTGAACCGCCATATTGTCGGCAAGTATCTGCCCGGTATCAATAGGCGATTCGTTTTCGTTCCACTCAACGTAAATGCGTCGTGATAAGTCTTGCCCACGCGTTATTCTTTCACCGCGTAGCAATTCGACGCTTCCGTCTGAACTTAATACAATTCTCATTTTTTTGCTCCTTTGAAAATTTGATATGAAAAAAGGAACTTGCTTTCGCAAATTCCTTTTCTATCCTATAATAATTATTTAGTTATTTTGTTGCGGTGGTTGGCGGTCTATAACACCCTTTGAACCGAGTTCTTGTTCGAGATAGAAAACTCGCCCGATTAAATGTTCAATCGCCCTTAAAACAAGTAAGACGGCATAAGAACAAACATACGCAAAAACTATAATTGCGTAATAAACGAAATCCGCATCTATTTTGGTTAGTTTTATAAATATAAAAACAGCAACAACCAAAGAAACATAGAAAAACACTTGAAAAGCCTTTCTTATTCTTGGAATTAAAGCGCACGCCATAAGTCCCTTAAATTCGTTTTGATTATTATTCATTTCAATCTCCCTTTGTAAATTAAGTATAACATTTTGAAACGAATCGTGTCAACTAAATCTTGCGCCTAAACATTAAGTAAATAGCGGGGAGCAAACTGTTTTGATGAACGGCGCCCTCAACATATATACATATACGCCCGTCAGCGGTAATAATTCCGTATCCATCGCCGATTTTTTCGCCAAGTGGTTGTCCCCCACCTGTTTCAACCCGCACGAAAGGACCAACGCCACCACTACTGCCACCACCCAATGTCCCATAATAGTTGTTTGCGCTATTTTCTGAAATGCATATATGTTTAGTTTTTGAAGTATATCCCACGCTTGGCATATTTAAGTAAACAAGTTCGCCTTGGGCTTTGTCACCAAGATTATTTTGTTTGCTCTTAAATATAACATAGTTGTATTTAGTAGAAAAGTCGCCAACCATCGAAAGCGTAGCCGGTAAAGCGGGACCTATTTGAATATTTTTATTAGGCGTAACAAAATTAAGTTGCGCCGTAACGCTTATACACTCTCTGCTATCTTTATCAACAAGACAATTATCAAATTTTCCAAATACACCATCTGCTTCTGCATTTTCGCCCTTGTATAATTCCTTTGCAAAATCGGTTTCGCCGAGCGTGCCCGCTGAAAAGGTATTTGCGAAAACAAGCGACATTTTATCAAAGCGACCAAACGAATTAGTATATTTAATATACTGTTCTTCGTTGTAGCTGTTTGTTGCGTAAACCGAAGTAGTTCCCGCACTGTAATTGTCATCAAAGGAAAAATAAGCAACAATCGAATTTCCAAAAGGAAAACAAGCAACAGGACAAATGCAATAATATGTTTCTTTTTTGCCGTAGTTTTGAGAAAGTGTATCAGCACACACCCCTTCCATTTTACATAGGACTGCACTTATTTTTCTTAAATCAACGTTTACCGTGTTGTTTGTGTTAGAACCATTGTTGACGTCATTTATACCGCCAGAACTTCCGCCGCTACTGTCGGTGTTTCCTTGCTCTAAATTAGACAATTTTGCTGCTGCTTGCGACAACGTTACGTCTGTCCCAAACCCTACATTTGCGAGCTGTTTTTCGATATACTCTTGATAATACGAGTAGTTTTCGCTGTCGTAAAAATGCTCTATGTCTAAATTTATATCAACCACGCAAAACTCCGGCAAACACAGATTTCTATCTGTGCTTTCTTTTTCGCTGATTTCATATTGTCTATAATTACTTTTAATCGCAACATTAGCATACATTTCATTGTAATATTGTGACCACGCAGTTGAAACCTTGATAGGCGCATTGAAATTGATTTCCCTATTTACCAAAAAGGCAAAATATCCGCTTGTATGCCATTGACCTATCTTTGGAATACTTGAAAGTTTGTCAAAATACTGCGTTTTACCAAGCTTTATATTTCCAGTTTTTAAGAGCGTTGCGTTCATATTTTTACCATAGGTGTCAACGTCAACCTCGTGAGCTTGCTGATTGAAGAAAAGAGTTGATTTTTCTTCGTTTTGTTTAATCAAAGTTTTATATTGCTTTGCTTTAAAATTTACAAAAGGAATATAAGTTACTCTAACGATAATGTCTTTTAGAAGCGCATCATCCAAGCCTAAAAGATTTTTAATTGCTTCTTTTACGGTAAAATTTTGAATTTCAACTTCTGTAGGTTTGACCAAGGTAAGACCGTAAATGTTTTTCTGCCCTTCCGTGTAACACAAATGCAGCCACTTTGCTTCTGAACCAAGCGTAACATTGTATTCTTTTTTTAAGTTATAGATAGCAGACTCAACAACAAAAGCTGTTATATCTTGTGCTTTTGCATTTCTATACTTTGCTTCAACTTTTACTATTGACCTAATAGGCAAGCGAGTCCTTATAATACACTCTTTGTCTGAAATTTCAAAGTTGGTGCTGTCTGTCCTTGTTGATAAAAAACCGTTCTCAAATGGTTCGGTAACAGTAATTAAGCCATCATAGTTTGTAGCTGTTGCGTTTTGAACATTACTTAACAAGTCGGTTGCATATTCTTCCGATGGATGTTCCAAATCTACAAGCGAATAGTTTGAGCCTTTATATTCTTCATTTTTTCCATAACCCAAAAAGTCGAAAGTAATAACGCTCCAATCACTCCAATCGTCATCAACGAGCCTAATCGCAAGAACTTCATCCCCGGAAGCTGTTTTGGCTAAAACATACTCTTTTTGATTGTGTATTATTTTAGGTTTTAATCTTGGTATGGCGTGTATATAATGCCCTATCTGTTGTAGGTCTTCAAACAACGTTCCTTGTGATAAAGAAAATTCGGGGGATTCTATGCTTCTTAAATAAGGACGCAAGTTATCGTCTAAAACAAAGCGTTTAGAATCAAGCCCCTCGCGTCTTGTCTCATATACACTTAAAACCCTTTCAAGCACTTCTTCCATATTATACTTTCTCGGTTTTGAAGACTCGTCAGCTATCGCCCTAACTTCCCACGTGTAAGTCATCCTAAACGCTGGTTCAGTAAACAAAATATCTAATTCGGTATTTTTTACATAATATTCATAAGTTTGCGTAAAAGTGTGAATACCCTCTTGCGTATATTTAAACTGACCATTTGTAGAAAGGGATACAATTGTGCCGTTAGGTTGTTTTACGGTAAACGAAGAAAGCGACAAATTGCACTCACTCGTTCCGCCTAATATTTCATCAGTAATACTTCCCGCGTAAATCCCAACAACTTTAAGTTTTATGTTTGTAGAGATTGTTTTAGAAAAGCCCGAACTGCTTGAACTATCGCCCGATAATAAAACGTAGGGTCCCAATATTCTCTCACTATCTTCCGTGTAGCCTTTTGTTGTGATATACTGCGGAAAAAACCCCGTTATTGTAATGTGTTCGATGGTTTCAACAACCGTCTCTAACGCATTTTTGTAGTAATCAAGCGTTTCGTTAAAATTATTTTTTATCGCATCCCAAAGTCCTTGTGTTCCACAATCTACAATAAAATCAAGCAAACCCGGTTTCCTTTTAACGGTTGTTGTTGATGCTTCGGATACAATGTTTTCTACCCAATACTTTTCGTGATATACGTGCGACGTCATATAAGGTTGAGAGTCAACATAATCAACGCCACGCTCCAACGTTGCATAGTTTTTAGGTAGATAGTTTGTAAATGTTAAATTGTCAACAATGTGTCGCTCGGTTAACTTGGTAATTTCAGACAGGTCTATTTCGTGTTTGTATAATGCTTTGTTTCCCCTAACAACGTTCGTTACAACGTCATTATCGACAACCCTATATATTGTTTCTATCGTCTCTTTCCCGTCGGTTGTGTCTGTTAAATCTATGATTATACGCGTTAAGGGCGAAAACGGCGTTTTTGAGTTATTTACTATCGTTATTTTCGACGAGTCAAAAACGGAATCTAATCTGCTCGTGTCGTATATAGGAATTTCCAATTGATTTGTTATTTCACGCCTATAATATTTAATTTTATCTAAAATAATATGTTTTGGAATTACTTTCCAAACGTTTATTTTTGTAATCATTTATCTCCCCCTACTTGACATACCCGCGCGCTCCCTTAATACAGATAAACGACGACCTTCAACCCTGCTCGCTTCTTCATAATCTAAAAGGCTATTTACGGTATCAACGCCGATTGCAAGTATTCCAAGCACGGGATTTTTTGCAATCATAACGCCATATCCGACCATCTTCATAGCGGTATTTACTTGCGCTTGTTTAACATTGCTACGCGTCATAACCCCCACTCTTGACGTTACCATAGTAAGGGCTTGTTTACCAACATATAAAGCCATTGCCTTGGCATCAAAAGAGTCTGTCTCTTTTTGTTTCTTCTTCGTTTGTTCTGGTGCTTCTGGGTTTGGCGTTACGCCCGGACTTTCTGGGTCCGATTCAGAGCCGCCACCTTGCTGATTTGAAAAAATAATATTTATATTAGTATCCATAATTGCCCCCCTATTAAAATTCCATTGAGCCGCCGCCCGAACCACCACCAGAAGAACCGCCAGAATTAACCGTAACAGAATAAGCCAAAATTTCGCTTGCTTTTTTACCCGCTGTTGTCTTACCTGTAAACACCATGGTTTTTTCTTCATCATCATTTGTTAAGTTTTCTTCGTCAAGTTTTTCTATGTTAAGCCTATCTTGTAGCGTTATATTAAAAGTTACGAAAGCCCCCGCATTGCGGTCAATGGTTGCGTTTGTCAATATTAGACTTTTGCAGTCTTCGATACAACCTTGCCCTTCTACAAATTCGGGATATTTCTCAGTAATCCTAATTTCTTCATTTAACCCAAACGGCTCAATATTTTTTACGGCTTTTAGCAATCTTGCGCAAACCTTATTTTTAAGCATTAAAATCGTATAGCTATAAGTAAATGCTTGTGTATTGTTAAATGCTTCCGCTACAACCTTGTTCGCCATTTGCGGCGCTTCTTGTGTTTTTGTAAGAGTTGTATTTGAAGAAAGAACTTCGATTACTGCTTCAAATTCCGTTTTTTTGCCTATGTCAAGTTTTATTTTTGTTTCAACTTCGTTTCCGATTAACACACCACCTTGTGTTTGTGTCACAAGACAAGTTCCCGTTAGTTCAAGCGCTTGGTAAAACTTGCCCGTATCAATAACAGGCTCGCTTAAAGGTCTCGTAAAGTCTAAAAAGGAGTAATAGCGGTATGTTTTGCCATTGCTTTGAAACACGCCCTTATTAAGCCCTGCAAGTTGGCTTAAAATTTGTATAGTGTCGTTATAAGTTTCTAAATCTTCGCAACAAGTATAAAAATGCAAAACTATTTGCAAACTTTCGGCTTTTACGTTAGATATTTTATAAGGCTGACGAGTGGCCAACATAAACCCGTTTTCACGCTCGCCATCTATATCCAAGTTTGCGTTTAATTCAATATTAAACCTATTGCCTATAATTTTTTGATATTCTGCAGCAAGGTCTTCAAGCCTTACCATTTCAGTTAATTTACTCAATATCGTTTACCTCCATAAGTTGAGCATAGCCAAGTGACAAAACTTTGCACACCAGATTCAATCCAGCCTTGGTGTTTGCCTTTGGCGTTTGTGTATGGCAAATATCCAACCTTTCCGTCGGTGCCACTCAAAACAATAGTTCCTTTGTCCGCCGTCCTATACCCGGCATAAATACCATTGTTTTTTAAGTTTCCGGGATAAGGCGAATACATGTTTGTTCCCGGCTTTCCAACTGGTCCACCATTGTAAACTCTGCCATTTTTTTCATAAGCCACTCTAACGGGTGCTTTTTCTTTTAGTATGTTCTTAAGGTTTTCCATTGCGATTTCTATTGTTAATCTCATTTTTTATTACCCCAAATAAATAATGGTTTCCACCTTCTTGCGAGTTAAAAAACTTGTTGAAACTTTCGCTCTCGCAAACCCCTTGCTTAACACTTTATACTCAACGCCATCAACGACTGCTTGTTGTGCGTATGGCGTGATTAGTTGGTGTATATCGGCATTTGTTGCGATGGAATAATTTTGCCCCCCAGAAGCCACGCCACCGGCTTCAAAGCCAGCGTCGTTTACAACTTGGGCGTTTTCCCTTGCCTTAAAAGTGCACACCACTGCGCCCGTTTTTGCGTTCTTAATCACTACTTCCATGTCGTAGTTGAATTCAAAGCTATTGTTGTTATATCCCATGTTTATCTCCCCGCAAATAAAAGATTTGGCTTACAAGAAGATAAAATGTTGATAACTGATGGCGCAATGATTTTTTCGTTGAATTGTATATTTTCTTTTATATCAACGCCGTTAACCGTCTTGACAATACCGTTCCACATTTCAATATTGCCATTGCTTATTAAATAGGCCGCTTGAACTAAAAGAGCCATCTTCAAAGGCTTTTCAACTTCGTCCTTGTATTTTTCTATAATCTTAATCTTCCAACGCTTGTCACCCGTTGTAAAGATTAAAAAGTCGTAAATGTGAGAATGAACAGTGTCCAAGAATTGTGTTATCTTTTCCTTGCTGTTCCCTTCTATTTCTTTGTCTAAATCAAGCCCACGAAGTCTTTTGCAATCTTCGTCTGTTATTTTAACGGGCATATCTTCATATAAAAAACTAACTGTTGCCATAACTCCCTCCTTAATACCACGGCTTTAATAGTTTAAGTGCGTGACTGCTTTCAAGTGTAGAGTGACTTGTTGCCCCCGTTAATGTTGCACCAAGACCTACTTCGCCCATTTCTCTCTTGTTGTATTTTGAGTTTTTAACAACGCCCAAAGAAGAAAGAAAAATCATTTGTTCGTCGGACCTTGCGCCAAGGTCTGCGTTAAGCAATTCGAGCGCGTTTTCGATTTGTGCTTCCTTGACTTCATTAGGTATAGTTGGGTTTTCTTTGGTTGCGGGCTTAAAGCATTTTATACGCGGAAATTGTAAATGCTGATTGCGGTCAAGTGGTTTACCTTGCAAAACAAGAGCTTCCATTTGTTGCAAAGACGTGTATAAATACGAAGCCTTTTCCCTTTCCGTAAGCACACCCCAGACAACCGCCAAATCGTCAAATTCGGGGTAATATTTGCTAATAAAATCGTCGGCTTCTGCGACGGTTACATAAGTGTCAACACCTACTGTCATATCTACCATTTTAATTCTCCTTTGCTATCTGCCGGAATTGCACAACGGCACTTTGCTTTTGATAGCATAAAAAGCCACTCAATTAAAAGTGGCTTTTCGTTTGTTTTAATTATTCTTTAACGCCCGGATGAACGTAAATACCTGCACGCTTATTTTCATAAGTGTTAGTATCGTGAACGATACGATATTGGAACTTATGAGAATCTGCGTCTTGGTTTTTGTTGTTGCCGCTACCATTGTCGCCGTCAGCAAGGAAAATTCTTAACTTAACGTGTTTAGCGGTAGATTGTTGAGCAGACGGAACAACAATCATAAAGTTAATAGGCGCTGCGTCGTCAGCTGGCGCGATAACCTTATGAGTTACGCCATTAACTTCTTCATCCTTGTAGATTGTTTTAGTGAAAAATCTACTCTGTGGAACTTTGACAACTTTTGCAAATTCTTCAAATACTTTCTTTGACTTGTAGTTGTCTACTTCGTCAACGAGTCTTTTGAGAGTTGAAGAAATGTAAAGAATTCTATTTTCTTCGGGAACTTCGTCTTCATCCATCTTGCTTGCTGCCACGGTAAGCGCTTTAAGAACTGCTTCGCCGGTGGTTAGTTTAGCTGCGGCTGCAGACGAAACACCCGTTGTTGAAGCAAGTTTTGCAAAACGGAAAAGGTCAACTTCTGGGGCTACTCTTGTTCTAATGAATTCTGAACTTGCTGCGCCGAAAGTTGCGTCAAGAGATTCTTCGTTATCTACTGCGTCAACCGAGAATTCAATACCCCTGTCTTGTTCAAGGGTCCAATCTTCCCAATCTGCTTTAACTGCGCCTTTCTTAAAGCCGCTATTTCTGTCGTAAGCGTCAAGGGGTGGGGTTTCCACTTTGAGAATTTTAACGGTCTTTACCCCGTTAAACTCTACTTTGTTGTTTTCTAAATCGGTGGTAACCGATGCCTTCTTAAATACTTCGTCCAAAAGTGGCGTGTATTTTGTTGCTAATGCGATACTGTTCATACCCATAAAAATTTAATCTCCTATATTTTGGCTTATGCCTTATTTGTTTCCGGTATCTAAACCGAAGCAACCCCTTAATGTCGCATCGCCCGCAGGTTTAGGGTCCTGTGTCGGCGGGTTTTGGGGGTTAGGACTTCCTTGTTCAAGTCCAGGGAACAAGTAGGCATCCGTTTTCTTAATCTCGTCTACTTGTTCGGTAACGCCTTTAACCAGATAACCACCGTTGCCGTCGTCTTCATAAGTAATCTTTGACTTATCAAGCAACGCTTCGAGTGCTTTCGGGTTTTTAGACTTCGCGCCAAGTATCGCGCTTGAAAGGGCGCTTTTTTGGCGGGTTTCGGTTAGTGCTTTTTGATATTCGGTGTCTTTGGCTTTAATGCTGTCTTGTAATTCCGTTATCTTCGCTTGCAATTCAGCATTATCTTTTGACGCCTTTTTCAAATCGCCTAACTCTTTGTCGCGGTCTTCAACTTGCTTTTTCAGAGCGGCTTTGTCTTCGTCATATACCGTTTTAGGTATCCACTTTTCTTTGCCGGGACTGATAGCGTAGTCGCCTAATTTTTCGTTGACTTGTTTTACCAAGTCGGGACCGAGCTTTTCGTTGAGTTCTTTCATAGTGTCTTCACTCAACATACCTTTGATAAACTTCATAAAAATACTCCTTTGCCTTGATATGGCAGTTGGCGCTGCCCTAGGGTTTTTATAAAGTGCCGTATGGTTTTCGGCTACCTTATGTAAAGCGGGTTGTTCTCCCGTTTTTACCAAATAAAAAGCACTTTGCTTATTTTGCAAAATGCTTATTTCTTTTTGAATTTGTCGTAAATTTTTCTTATCGCAAACGTTATAGCGAAACATAGCGGAATAAACGGTGTAAACGGTGCAAGCCAAAACGCCCAGCACGCCGAACCGATTCCCAAGAACTACGCGTCGCCCGTTATAAAATATAGCAAATACATTAGCCAAACTTCGCTTGATACAACTAAAAACACGATAATAAAAATAACGATATTCGTTGTGTCTTTAAGTTGGGCGAACAGCTTTTTGACCGCCGCCCAAACTTTTATAAAAAACTTTTTCATTTTAACACCAATAAAAAAGCACCGCCCTTTTGGGTAGTGCCTTGTAAGTTTACTAATTTGTTTAGTTGTCGTCTGATATTAGAGAAAATAGACTTTCAAGTTCAAAACTTTCGTCTGTTCCGTTAAACGTTTCAGGTTCTAAATAAATCTCCGTTAAAATATGCAACGCGTCAAAAAAGTTTTCCCTATCATTGACTTTCAACATAAGGTCGTTAAACTCTTTTTCTTTTAAGACTGCTTTTAGCCTTTGTTTGTATTCTTCCCTAACTTTTATCATTTCTTGTCTCCGTCTATATTACATTGAATAATACTATTTTTAACCGTGTTAAACGACACCCTAATTCCGTTTTTCTCGTAAAGCACGCTTTCGTCGGTGCTCGCTCTAACCTTGCCAGTTAATATCGTATCAATCGCTTTTGTTAAATTAACGGGTTTATGCCCCTTTGTGCCGTCGCCGAACAATCTTTCTACAAAGTGTATTGATATACCCTTTATTTCTCTACCATCGGCGGTAGTTTGCCCTACAAGCCTATCGCTTGCTGATACAAACGTTTTAGCAAAAGCATTAAACCCGATATCCTTAACCTTTTTCTTGCTAACTTGTTCTAAATATTGACGGTTAAGGTCTTCTATACGTTCAATAGCTTTTTCTTTATTATAACCTTTTCTTTCGTAAAAATCAAGTATCTGCCCGTCTTTCTTTGCGCTTCCGAGTTCGGTTATATCTCGGTGCATACGCATATACGTTTCAGACTTTGCACGTCGCGCACGTCTAAAAGAACCGATATTTTTATACGGCATTTGGTCGCCCAACGTGTCTTGTAGCCTATGAAACTCGCGGCTCTCGTCAACAATTTGCCTACGGAACGCTTGTTCCTTATTGTAAACCTTAAAAAGTTTATGGTTCTTATCAAGGTCTTCAAAGTGGTTGCTTTTCTCAATGACCTTTTGCAGTTCTTCGGGCGAACCCGCATAACTTTCGTGATACGGAATAAACTCGTGTCTGCAGTTCGGGTGCATTATGTTATAACCGCTTTGTAATGCCGTTTCATATAAAGCGGGGAAACGTTTGTCATTTCCCGATATGCTATATACTTTACCCTCGTATTTTTTGCAATAAGGGCAACAATTAGGAACGGTGGTGCATTCTACCAAGTCAAGTCCTAATTGCTTGCAACGGTCAAAAGAACCCGTGTTAGAAGCGATTATTCTTGATGTTCTTGCTAACATTTCCGCGTGGGCGGCTAACGGCATTTTTGCGCCGTTGTTGTATGTGATAACCATAGCGGCGTTATTCTTCGCAAGTTCTTCTTGAATTATCTCTTTTACAACGCCTACCGTCGCCCCGAAACTGTTCTCGTTTTCTGCACGGTCAATCGCATTTCTTATTACTTCCTTTTGCGCATCCGTTGCGTGTTGCACGTTTTGCGCTAATTGAATATAAGTGTTTTGAACGTCGGTGCTATCAATGTGAACGCCAACCGGCAAAGAGCCGTCTATTTGTTTTGCCCCTTGCTTGTAAGCTGTCGGCATATCCTTTTTGGCCCACGACATTGATTTTTTTATAAGGCGAATATTTGTGCTATCAATCTTCTTTTCAAGTTTAAGTTTATATTCTTCAACGTCTTTCGCTTTGGTTTCAAGCAATGCCGTTTGGACTTGTTCTTCGGCTGACTTAAACGCGGAAATAAGTGCTTGTAATTTATCACTATCGTGGTGCAACATTATTCTTTATTACCTTTTGCGGCGTCGTCCCCGATTGGGGGCGTTTCTTCTTTTCCTTTGGGGGATTTTCCGCCGTCGTCGTCATCGCCCGTTTTAGAGCCGTTTTTGCCGTCGTCTTTACCGCCGCCAAAGTCGCCGTTTTTTCCAACACCAAAAGCCTCAATAAAAGCGCTTGCCGATTCTTCGTTTGCCTTATCAACTTCTTTTTGCGCTTGTTCATCGGTTAAGCCAAAGTATTCCACTAATATACTGCGGAGCGATACGCCTAAATTCTTCTTGGCTTGCGCGGTTAATATGTTTTGATATTCACTAACAGGGATACCGTCGTTAAAAATAATATTGATATCTTTATCCTTAACGCTTGAACTGTTAATCAAAAAGGCTATTAGCTGTTTAAGCGGTTGTTTGAAAGATTTACAAACGCGGCGCACTTTTAATTTTGCGTTTGTTAATTTAACGTTTAACGCTTCGTAGCCTTGCGACGAGTTCATTTCTTCTTGATTGATTACGGGACCTACCTCACACATTGAATAAAGTTCTTTCTTTAAGTCGTCAATACGCGCTTCGTTTGCTTGCAAACTGCCGTCCCAAGTAATATATATAGGCGGTTGCTCGTTAGGCGCAACAACAAAATTTCGCCCGCCCGTCTTCATAACCCAAACACCGTTCTCATTTCTTGCGAACGCGCTTTCGGGCGCAGCCATACGCGGTGCGCTGTTTTGGTCAAGAATAAAACTTGCCAAGCAACGCCTTATGGCAAATTCAGCAACGATAGCGGTTATTCGGTCATAGTTTGATATACCGTGCAATGACCTTGAAGTAGTTATCCCCGGTATATTGATTATGAGTTGAGTAAACTGCGCGTCTTCGACCTTACTTTCTATCAGCTTACCCAAAGTATAAATAACTTGCGGTCCAAAGTTTTCGTTGGTGTTTTTATCAACAAAACTATCGTAATTTTTAACCGTAGGTAAAGAATAGCGCCTAATTTCGATTTTACTATCCCCGCGCGTTTGAATTTTGCAATTCAATTCGTATTTATTCTTTGCGGGGTGATTTGCGTCCTGATAGGTGCATACAACCCAACAAAGAACGTCGGCGGTAATTTCCTTTATGTTTTCTGGGTTGCATATAGGAAACCACATTGTGGGCGATTGCGACACAAAATCACGCTCGCCGTTGCTATTTATATAGGGGCGAACAATACACTCGCCCAAAGCGTCGTTATCAATAACAAGCTCGTTTAACTTATTGTGAAAGTTGCTTTTTTGCAAAATTTCTTCAAGCGCGTCTTTTGCCTTTTCGCAAATAATGTTCGGTTCTTCGCCTATCATTAAATCAACCGTTTTAATTGTTGATAACTGCCAATAGTTCGGCATATCAAAAAAACAGTCGTGTATTTTGCTGTCGTCTTTCAATGCATTAACAAGTTCGGCGAATCTGTCGGCGTATGGTTTTAATACTAACGACGGCTCGTCGTCAAAAAGATTTGCATTATCCTTATAGGCTTTAAGCCTACGAAGTTCCGACAAAGGCGGGAAATAGTTATTTTCTTTTAACCAATCTAAATTGTAAAGCATTTGTTTTTCTCCTTTTAATAATTAAGCATACCGCTAAAATGCGCGATATTCGTTCCAAGACTTAAAGCCAACGCGTCCGCACGGTCTGGCGAACTTACGCCGCGCTTTTTCATATCTTGTTTACGTTCAAGCTGAATATCGCCGTCTTCATTTACGCGATATTTCCTATCTGATAATTGAGCAACGAGCGCCGAATCTTCTTCTATAAATAACTTATCATCCATAAGCAAACGTTTAACGTTGCCCCAAAGCAAACCCGTATTGTTGCTGTATTTGATAGGTTCTTCGTTTAAGGTCCCGCCCGTTCCACCGAACGTTTGCGCGATAACCCTATATTTTAGGTTGCTATGGTTAGACTCTAACATATCAACAACGCCCGCACCTACGCCCGTTTCGTCGGCGTTTATATCAACGTAAATGCGCGGGTGTAATTTGTTTAATCTTCTAACTATTTCTTTAACGCGCCCCGTGAGTTCAACGGTGTCGTTCTTGTATAAAATGAGTTCTTTACGCGAAACGTAATACCCGCCATAATCATAGGTTAGCCAAATAGTGCTCTCATCATCGCCAAAGCGCGCAACGTCAACACCTAAACTAATGTGTCTTGGTTCGGGGCGAGTGACACCAGATTTCACCCAAGAATTATAGTTCCTTATCCCCTTTTCAATAAGTTCAAGCGAAATAAATGTGTCTGGTTGCGATTTTGGAAACTCCCCGGCAACACGCACACGATAGGGGTCGCTATCTTTGCCGTATAAAGCAATAATTGCAGAAACAAAGTCTTTTGAAACTCTATTGCTGTTTTCGGCGTTTAGAGTTATGCAATTAAACATGTTTCTGTTCTTTGTAAAAGCGTCATAAAAGAAGCCTTCTGTCTTGGTTGGGTTTCCAACCATAATGAATCTTGTTTCTTCTCCGGTTAACGCACCAAGGATAGGTTCAAAAATTTTATTGTCAACACCGGAAGCTTCGTCAACAACAAATAAAAGGCTTTCACTATGGAAGCCTTGCATTGCGTCTG
The DNA here is from genome assembly GCA_045579345.1 of Christensenellaceae bacterium. Lineage (GTDB taxonomy): Bacteria > Bacillota > Clostridia > Christensenellales > Borkfalkiaceae > UBA1259. The sequence continues at coordinate 20,295 of JAZNMA010000092.1, forward strand.
GTTTTGTTGCAGTTCTCGCAACAGCGAACCACTTTTCTTCTTGGGTTCTTAAGGTTAGTCTTTCAACGGTCCACTCAAAGAACTGTTGAAGAATTGGGCTTTGATAAAGCCACTTTGATATTTCGGCCCACAAGATATCTCTCAACTGATGCATCGTAGGAGCCGTGCATGGTATCTTTGGAAATGGTCTTGTAAACATGAACCATAAGATTGTCCACGCTAAAGTTGTTGTCTTTCCAATACCGTGTCCACTTTTAACCGCCGTCATTTTGTTTTTATTGACAGAGTCAAGCATTTGTATTTGCTCAATCTCCGGTTCCGCCTTACATACTTCCCGAACAAACAATATTGGGTTGTCTCTATACCTTTTGATTAGGGTCTTCATTGCCATTGTTTGTTCCATCCATTACCGCCTTTATAAAGTCCTCTATAACGTCATTGTTACTATTTTCTTGTTTTCCCAACCCTCCTGCAGTTCGTTGAACTTCTTGTAACGTCTTTAGCGCTTTTGCTAGAGTGTTTATTGTTTTTGCAGATTTACCACCCTTTGTACTTAACGATTTATCCATAGCCCCTAATAACTGATTTGCTAAGTAATAATGACATTTATTTATATTTAATTCCGACTCTATTTGTTGTTCTAAAATTTTTTCTGTAAGTTTGTAGGACTTTTGTAGCTGTTTTGTAGCTCTCTCTTCTACCCAACCTTTAGCATTCTCTCTAAGTGTGCTATAGTTAATTTTTTCATCCTCTGCAAACTTTTTTAACGAGTATTTTTTATCACCTTTGCTTCTCGTTATAAATTTTCGCTTAAGACTCACCCAATCATATTTCATAACTCTTTTCTTATTTCTTTATATTATTTTTATATAAATATACACTCGCATTTAGTGTAGTGTATAATAATATTCGTAGTGGCGACTCCTAATGGGGCCGCCGCCGTTTAAGGGGGTAAAAGAAAAAACACCGCAAACAACTCGGTGTCTTTTTTTGTTTTTAATCGCCGCCAGTTGCGACTTTCTCCAATTAGTGTCGCTTTTCTCCTTGGGCGATTTGAACGCTCTTTTAATGATATCATTATACCACATAATTTTGACTAAAAAGTGTCAATTTTTGTCACCACCTTTTATCTCAAAATTCGTAAGTCTTTTGCAAACATTTCTGCGCTTATTAAAATTTCGTCTTTCCATCTAAAAATGGTGCGTCGGTCTATATGTAAAACTCGTGCCGTTTTAGTAATGCTAAAACACTTAAAATATAAGCATTCTATTAGCTTGTCTTTGTGCTCTCCACGGTATTTTATAAGGGTGTAGTCAACAACCTTAACCCAACGAGCCACACGCTCCACGTCGTCAACAACCTTAATAATTCCTTCTTCAAGATTGTTTTTGGGGGAAGATTGCACAAGAACCTTCCCATAGTCCGTTCCCGACACTTGTCTTGATATTAAATCGTTTAACCCTTCTTGCTTAATTAAAGTTTCTTTATTTTTCTTGTAGTTGCGAAACATTGTTTCCAATGCGATTTTGGTTTTCTTTTCCATTTTAGATGGAGTCCTTTAATATTTGGGGTAGTCTTTCTCCCCGGCGTGTAAACTAATCTCTTTTACACTGCAAAGTGCCTTCTTGCCTACACTCGAAGCAATCGCCCTTGTGGGCGTGGTCTCTTATGTCTAACCCTTTCTTGCAACGAACCACGCCTTCACGCTTTGTGTTGGTATTTTTATCGAAAAGAACGCCCATCACACGGCTTTTACAATTGTTGCAGTTGTTTGCTATCCCACATTGAACAGCATAGTTTTTGCACTCTTTTAAAGGGTTGTATCTTTTCTTATTCTTTCTCATAATAGTTCTCCTTGCCATGCGCAACCACGCCAGAACAACATATTTCATAGGCCGTCTTTGTTTCTGGCTTGTCCCCAACCATTTTGCAGTATTCTCGGCTTTGGAATCTTCCTTTAAGTTTTATGTGAGTCCCAATGCGAAGGGCAGAAACGAAATGCGCTGCGCCACTCCACGCAATACACGATGGATAATAAGAAACCCCGCTTTCGTTGTTTATTGCAATTGTAAAATCAATAATGGTTCTGCCAAACGGCGTGGTTCTTACTTCTCGCTTTTGAACCAAGAACCCGTCAACTTCCAACTCGTTTATGTAGCCGTCAATTTCTTGTGGCGCAAGCTTTTGAGAAGTTAGTATTCTAACCATGTGTTTTTTGCATCGCTTTTTATCAACACTAACATTTTTAGTCACGAGTATGGCTTCGCATTTATAGAAGCCCCCATCAACGAGTTCAATGGGTTGTTCCACCGGGATTTCGTCAACCGTTCCAGATGTTCTTCTGGTGTAAAATTTTCCGTCCATGTATTTTCCTTGTAAATAAACTTTGTTCATAATTGCTCCTTTGTTTTTTATTCGCCACAAGGCGTTAACGCTCTTTTGAATTTCCATTGTTTGTTTTCAAACTTAATTGCTTTGCCGGTTGCTTTCGCATAAGAAAGTTCAGCTTTTGCCCCTTCGCTATTTTGCCACCCATCAAGCAAATACACGCCGTCAGCAATATCTATAAGCGTGAACGAGAGTTTCATAAACTCTTCGTGTGAAAAGGTTTCCCTTAATGGTGTTCCTATCTTTAATGGGTTTATCGGTTGATGGCCGTTTTCTTTTAGCCACTTCTCGGCCCTTTCAAATTGTGCTTCTGCTTTTTCGTTTTTGGTTATTGCACCACTTATGTAAATTTTCATTTTGTTCTCCTTATAATTTGTAATAGTTCATGCATTCGTTTAATGTCTTTCGTTTGAACTTCCGCAATTCCAACCTTGTTGACCTTTGCAACCAGTTCGCTGTATTCTTTGATGGCTTCCTTTGTTTCTTTAATGATTTTGTCCATTCTCTCTTCTTCAGCCTTGTTTTTTTCTATTAACCGTTGCAGCTCTAATTGATGGCACATTCGGTCAATTGTCGTGTAATCGTTGAACGAAAAGAGTGCTTTAATAATTGCTTCTTTTGGGTGTTTTTTGAGCTTATCGGTCAAAAACTTTTCCGTCGCCTCTATTCTGTCAACCATCTTTCTTTCTCTCTCCTTGAATTTTCTCCACATGCTTAAAGGCTTCGTCTATAAGTTCTGGATGTAATTGCATGCCAAAACATAGTTTTACTAACCCTATAAACACTGCCCTTTCTCCCCACCCCATACAAGCACCGTTCTTGTTGGCGTTAGGGCAAAGAAACTTGTTTGTGCAGTTGTCGCAAGTGTGCTCTTCTTTGATTTTTGGGTTTGCATTTAGCCACTTTGTTTTTTCGTCAACCGTCAAAGTTATACTATGAACCTTGATGGGTTCAACAAATCCTTGCAAAACATCTTCTGCGTCGTCAATGTAGATTCCATCTTTTCTAATACAAGAGCCGTGGAACTTTGTGCTACTGCTAACCACTTCTTTTACCGTTATAGGAAACGGGATGTTGTATCCAAGGCTTTTTGCTTGTCGTGATAGTTCCAAGGCTCTTTGCCTATTTTTTACAAGTATGTAAACGCCTCTTTCAGCAGATTGCTTTATTAGTTCAAGCGTTTTTCCACTATGTCTACTGCCAAGTGTTAATTGCATTTTCGTTGTCCCCCTTCTTTATCTCTTCAAGCCTTGCGTCGGCTTCTTTTTTACTTAAGAACCAAACCTTGCCAAAGTCTTTTACATCGGGGAACTCCGTCGTTCCTTGTTTGTTTCTTATTTGAATGTCGGCACAAACACTCGTTCCGTTAGGTTTAGGAAAATTTAACACATGAAATCTTACAACACGACCTTCGTAAACCGTGTTTCTTGCCAAATATAGCGTGGCGGCGGTGTTTATAAACCACACGGTGTCTCCAACATTGCAAGGCAATTCAAAGGCTCGTCCGTTTTTAAATTTGTCTTGGTATTCCTTTATTGTGTTTTCGGCGTGAGCTATCTGTTCGTCGTGCCAATCCTTGCTTACAAGTTCCCCTTGTTCCATCTTATCTTCGAGTCCTGCAAGATATTGTATAAGCTCACTTTTAGTGGCATCTGCAACCCACGCATCCCACTCTTCTTTCCACTCTGTAATTCTTTTATAATCTTTCATTCTTTTCTCCTTGATTATAAATTCTTTTTTTAATTATCTTTGAATATTCTGGGGACAACTCTATCAAAACAAATCCCCTTTCGTTTTCTTTGGCTACAAGACCAACCGTGCCACTTCCAGCAAATGGGTCAAGCACCGTTCCACCTCTACGACTTCCAGCAAGAACACAAGGCTCTACAATCTTCTTTGGGAATGTTGCAAAATGTGCTTCCTTAATACCTTTTGTCGCCACAGACCAGACAGAACGTTTTCTGCGTAGTCCTTTATCGTTTGGAACGTTCCCAGCCGTTTCGTTTTGCTTGTCCGTGCTGTTATCAAAAGAAGCGTTATTTGTATAAGCCCCACCACGAAAGGTCTTTCGGTTGCCTTTACGTCTGCCAGAATTAGGGTGTTCCCAAGTCTTTGAACCACGTGGCGCAGATTTATCGAAACCCACGCACGGTTCTTGAATTGCTTCCCAGTCAAAATAATACTTCTTTGACTTCGATAGCAGAAAGATATATTCGTGTGCTTTTGTGCAACGGTCCTTAACGGATTCTGGCATACAGTTTGGCTTCTCCCAGATTATATCTTGCCGTAAATACCAGCCGTCATTTCTTAACGCCAACGCCAGCAACCACGGAACGCCAAGCAAATCTTTATTCTTGCAGTCGTTGTTATGTATTCCAGTCGGTAAACTTCCAAATCTTTGACCACGAACAGCAATGCTTTCTTTGTGCTTGTTATTATGTAAATTGTCAGCGTTTCTGCCTTTATTGCTTCCAGAATAACTGTCTGCTATATTCACCCACAAAGTGCCGTCTGGTTTTAGAACTTTTTTGACTTCTGAAAACACTTCAACAAGTTTGCTGATGTATTCTTCCACGGTTTGTTCAAGCCCTATCTGACCAGTAATTCCGTAATCTCTTAACTGGTAATATGGTGGCGAAGTCACACAACAGTCAATACTGTCTGCTGGCAGTTCTTTTAATACTTCAATCGCATTTCCTAAAATTATTCTTTCCATAGGCTTCTCCTAATTATACATAGCCCACACAACTAAACCTACTATCGCAAAAATAGGGGCAAATATAAAATATGCAGTATAAAGAAGCACCGTAGGAAGCCACCACCTAAACTAGTTCATAAAATCCTTTGGGCAAAATATTATAAAACATTCGCACAAGGCGTATGTTATAAATCCCACTGCTATATGGCTTATTACTACTAATAAAATTATCACCATTAAAGTTTCAAACAATGTCATAACTATTCCCCTAAATCAATTCTAATTTCTTCGTCGTCCAGTTCGCTTCCGTCAGTGCAAATATAAATATCACCATTTTCAACTCTTTCTGACATTTGGCAAGTTCCAGAATAATCGTCAAATGTTGAAAACATATCTTTGTTTGGTAAGTCTTTCTTTTTGATTTTCTTTAATACATAGTAATTTTTCATACCTATTCTCCTAAACTTTCAACATAGCACCAACTTTGTGGTGGTCTTGTTAATGGTCTTAAAACAAAGCCTTTTACAATTTTAGTTCTTTGTTCGTTCCAACCGTCATAATCTTTATCGTTTACCCAATGCTTAAACTCGCTTAACTCTTTCGGCTTGTTGTAGATTTTAAGGTCGGATATGTGCCAACCGTAGCCGTCTTTTTCGCCTATGTAATCGCAAATCTCTTGTTCGGTTAAACAACTTTCTTTACAAAACATTTCTGGCGATACAAGTTCGTCAAGCAATTCAATGCCCGTTCCCATACCAAAAGGAAATAAATCGTAAATCTTATCGCAAACAAACTCGCCTATTACTTTGCCGTTCCAATAGTTTTGTGGAACTAAACTTGTTTTATTGTGTTGAGTTAATGAAAGAGAAATTTCGCCATTAGTAAACGGTCTTAAATCGTATATGTGTTGATATTTATCTTTCGTGCAATAGATATAACACTTGAAAGGCGTTTCTAACTTTGGACGACTCTTGCGAACTTCTATTGTCTTTTTGCCACTTGCTATCTTCTCAACCCATTTAGGTTGAATACTAATTAAAACTGATTTCACACCCCTACTCCTTTATCTCAACCCCAAATTGTTTTGCTAGTTCTTGTAATTCCTTTAATTCAACTACTTTGATTTCTTCGTAATCGTGAATTACAGTTAATATCTTGCTTTTTGGTAAATTTACAAACTTCTCTGCCGTTTCCTTGCTTTCTTCAAAGAGGTCTTGTCTTGCCACTTTCGTTTCGTGTTCCCAATACTCAATTTGCTTTTTTAACGCTTCGTATTCTTCCCTTGAAAGCACTACGCTATCTTTGAGGAATAAGTCTAAAAATGCTCTCAACTTTTCATTATCTATTTCAGCATAGTCAAAACCTTTCGCCCAAGCATTGTTTGAGCATTCTCTCAAATAGTTAAACATTTCTTCAATCTGCTTTTCTTTATCACAACTGCAAAAATAATTTCCATCATAATCAGCGATTCTTTCCTTAATAGTTTTAGTTTCACTGCTCTTAATAGGCTTCCCACAATACTTACATATCTGCTTTTCTTTATCTTTCATTTTTGCTCTCCTTTACTATTCCACAGCCTTTTAGTAATTCTAAAAGTTTTTCGTCTTGCAATTCTATTGCTCTTTGTCCTATATCTTTCAAATAACTTGACAGCATATTAAAACCGATTCCTATCGTAAAACCCCACTCTTTTGCGTATTCCGATTTTGAAACGGCTAACAAACCGTCAAGTTTTTCTATTAGTTGATTGTAGTCAATATGCACTCGCATTTTCATTATCTTCCCCTATGCTGTCAGAACGTCGTTCAGTTCTTCCATTGTTTTTATTTTCTTTTTAGGACACAATTCTGGTAAATTAGCCCTAACTAAAACTTCTGCCATTACTGGGCAAACACTGTTTCCGATACGTGCAATTTGGTCACTCTTGGTATAACTTTCGTCAACTTGCAACACGTAATCTGGTGGGAATCCTTGCGCTCTTGCAAGTTCTTTCGGTTCGAGCATTCGCATTGCAATATCCGATATAAAATACTGGATTTTATCTATCTCCATAATGAGAATTTCATTATCTTTGATATCATACCCGGCATACTCGTTAAGCATTTTTCTAACTTCGTCCCAGCAACCAAGATTTTCTTCGTTCCCAGTTAATTTGGTCAAATAAGTTTTAATCTCTGCGTGATGTGAAGCGTGCGACGTAATTGTCGTTAACGGTTCAGTCACTGGCTGTCCGTCCATATTGTTCCTTAAAGTGCAAATATGTGATGTTGCAAGATAGAATCTCGGCTCTGTCGTAATCGTATGTAAAGGCGCTTTTACGCTTTGCGCTTGTTCTTCGCCAGAATAATACTTAATTAAGTGTGCACCTATAAGTTGACTGTGATTAGTTCCAGTGACTGTGTTTAATGGTTTATCCAAAGGCTGTCCCCTGCCGTCTGCTCCGTCGCCATATCTTGAAGAAAGACTAACAGCGACAAGTGCGTTATGATCTATACTTGTGACAGTAGGCATAGGCTTTTGAATATCAGAGCCAGACTGTTTATCGCCACTAAAATATTGCGATAAATAAGGCACACAAACATAGTTTCTAACACCAGTGGTTATAGTCGGACAAGGCTCGTTTACGCCGTGTGGTATATTACCAGTGTTATTACTCATAACGTAAGGGCTTATTGCTGGTTGAACAAGATAGTGCTTGTTTACAGTTGTTATGGTTGATAAAGGCTTTGTTATATCTTGGGCCGTGTTATCGAACCTAACTTGCATAATAAACGGATTTGGCGATTTAATAACAAACTTATCAAGTCCACGTGCAATACGTTTCATTGTGTTAGTTTTTAGTGGGTGCTTTCTTCCAAAAATTGACTTACCTTGTATGGACCAGTCAATACATTCGGCTGCAGTTCTATACGGTTTCAATCCTTTTCCAACACCGTGCGTTGGTTTAGGGAATACGATAGGCTTTCCGTCACGACGTGCAATCAAGAAGAATCTTTTTCTTTTTGTAGGTGCGCCATAATCGCAAGCCGTCATTACTTTCCAGTCAACTTCATATCCTAACGCTCTTAACTGTGCGACAAATCTTTCAAAAGTTTGTCCAGCACGTTTCTTGTCGGGAACAAAAATCTGTTCTTCTTCTGATAACGTTTCGCCTTTCTCGGCTGTTATATATTTAGTCTTGCCGTTCTCCCTTGTGATTTTCTTGACACAACGCCCTTTATATCTCATAGGAATAACTGGACCCCACGTCATAAATTCTTCAACGTTCTCCATTATGATAACCCTTGGCTTTACCGTCCCAGCCCATTTACAGAGAACCCACGCAAGCCCACGAATTTTCTTTTCGACTGGCGTTCCACCTTTCGCCTTTGAAAAGTGTGTGCAGTCTGGTGAACCCCAAACGACAGCAACTGGTCTTCCTTGCGTGACGGTCAATGGATTCACTTGCCAAACGTCTTCGCAAAAATGTTTTGTGTAAGGGTGATTCTTTTCGTGCATTTGAATCGCCGCCCGATTATGGTTAATTGCTATATCGACAATTCTTCCAGTCGCAAGTTCTATTCCAATGCTAGCACCACCACCGCCTGCAAAATTATCTACGATAAGCTCCTTAAAAAAATTATCTCTATACGCTTTCATTTTTTCTTCTCCTTACAGGCGTAATATATACGTCTTTTATGTACGGAAAGACTTGCTTGTTGCTAGTTCCCTATTAGATGCCATAACTTCAAATATCGCTTCTTTCTTAATTCTCTTGTCGTACCAAATATACTCACAATCAAGCTTCACTGTATAAGCCTTGATTTCACTCGCATTGACGCCTATGCCCAACTTTTTGCTCATTTTTGCCTCCTATATGTAAAATTTTTTGAATTTTTTTATATGTGTTCTTTTTTAACTTTTTACAATTTCCGTGTGATATATGGTTTTCCCAAGAATTGTAAGAACCTTTTAATTTTTTATTAGTTAATTTGCCTGCAACAACCAACTTTGCCATTTTTAAGTATTTGCGCTGTGCATTGCGCTTTTTTATGTTTAATAATTTTCTAACTATTTCTCCACTTTCAGTTATATAGGTATGAAATCCAAGATAACTAACACCGTTTTTAAAAGGAAAGATTTGTGTTTTTTCATTAAACTTTAATTCTAACGTTTGTAAATATTTAGTTAAAACCATTAAACAATATTTTAAGTGGTCTTTACTTGGGTGTATAATCCAAAAATCGTCCATATAACGCCCGTAATACCTTATTCCCAACTCAACCTTAATCAACTTGTCTAAACTGTCTAAATACAACAACGCAAGTCCTTGATTTATCTGGTTGCCGAGTGGTATTCCTTTACCTTGTGTACTATCAATAAAAAGATTTACAAGCCAACAAATATCCTTATCATAGTTAAAGTGATATTCAACTATATCTTTTAATTGCTCGTGCGATATGTTATAAAAAAATTTCCGTATATCGCATTTAAGAATATATCCGTTAAAGCCATATTCACGATAGAACTCTTGCATTTGTTCGCTCAATCGCTTAAGACCAAACAACGTTCCTTTTCCTACTTGACCGGCGCAATTATCGTAAATAAATAATTCTTGCAACTTTGGAAGTAACACGTTATCACATAAACAATGTTGTACGACCTTATCTTTAAATGAAGTCGTTTGTATAATCCGTTCTTTTGGCTCATAAACCTTAAATTCGTTATACCTTGATACTTTATAAGTTTTGTCTTTTAACTGTCTTATAAGTTGATTTATTCCGTCCAAAGCCATTACGTTAAACCTTGCAGAACTTTTCCGAAAGCCTTTGCCACGCTTTGACCGTCGATAAGCCTTGTACATATTATTAAAATCAATAACTTTTTCAAAGTCGGTCATACAACATTATTCCTTTTTGTTTATCCTTACGGAAAGGTTGTGCATTCTTTTGTTACAGTGTACTGATTTCGGCTGTTGCCTACTCTGTCTGACTTTATACCGATACGGACGAACGCCATTATTGTTGTTGTAATTGTTGTTGTTAATGTTACCATTAGGCGAAACGCAAACTTTGATACAACGCACAACCTATAAATTTAATTCTTTTCCTTAGTTCGCCACGCAATAGCCATATATTTAACATCACAAACTAATTCAGTCCAATATGCTCTACTATTATCGGTTAATAGCCCTAAATTCATTGATAATTCAATAAAAAATAACAATTCATCACAGTATGTAATAGCATTAGTTATCTTTTTAACTCGTTCTACTTTATCCGTTATATTGCTTGTCCTGTTTGCTTCAAATAGTTCGGTATAAATATCTAAACTTTTTAATTGCATACGGTCCACAAGCGAATGTCTATATTTCTTTGGATAACGATTAGAGTTTGACGTTAATTTAAGCGTATGTACGGCTAACTCTTTTGCTTTAATTATTACTTTTAATTCTTTTTCGGTCATTATTCTTCACAAGATATAGAGATAGAAGATACAAAGGTTAAAAACGGACGAACGCCATTAATGCCGTCGTAATCGTTGAGGCTAATGCCACCACTAGGCGAAACGCAAACTTTCCAATTATCGCTATGATGTTCTGAAGTGCTATCGGGTGTAGCAAGCCACCACCAATCATTTAATTTGTGTTTATCGAATGTCTTAACGTTTTGGCGGTAAAAGTCAAAGGTCGGTAAACTTGCCTTACATTTGGTCTTTCCCCACTTATCCGAGCCGTCTAGAGATAACAAATCTACTTCGTGTTCAACGATATTATCTGCGCCAATTTCGTTTGCTATCTTTGGCAAAAACTCTTCTTCAAGCATTTTCTTAATACTGCTTTCGGCAAAATTATTGTTATCGCCAAATCTATAATCGCCTAAACTATTTTTTGCTACCGCAGTAACAATTCCGTCTTTATCAGAAAACTTGATAAATTCAATGCCTGCTATTGAGAATAATTCTCCGTCTTTAATGTTTGATAAAATTTCTTTTTTCATATTATTTCTCCTTATTCAGATACAAAGATATTAGATTTTAAGATACAAAACGGACGAACGCCATTAATGTTGCTGTAAATGCTGTCGTAAATGCTACCATCAGGCGAAACGCAACAGACTGAATATCCCCAACCGTGTTTTTCTGTACTCCAAGCATTTGCTAACCACCACCATTTATCTAACTTAAACTCGTCAATAGCGTAAACGTTATCCGCATACTGTCTTGATGTTAAAAGTGATACTCTACATTCACAAGAGCCGTAGTCTTTTAATCCGTCAAGCGTAGTTAAATCTACCGTGTGCTTTACGATATTTTCTTCGCCAACAATATTCGCAAGAATATCGGCAAAGTCGTCAAGATATTCTCTGACATCGCTTTCGGCAAAGTTCTTTGTGTCGTCGTCAAACTTTCTATCGCAAAGACTGTTTTTAAGCAACAGTTCAACAGTATCGCCATTGTTCTTGAGTACAATAAACTCATAATCGCCTATTTTAGCGGTTTTACCGTCTAAACTCAAAGTTGCTATCGGCTCTTTTACAATACCGATTTGTTTTAACTGTTCTTCAGTAAAAGCAATCTTTTTACCATTGATACATAAATAGTTTTTCATTTTATTTCTCCTTTTCTAAAATCTCAACAACGACTTTTGTTTTGGTGTCGTCTACAACTAAATCGTAGACTTGGGATACATATTTTCTCCCGTCGTCCTTGATAATTTTTGTTTTAACCATAGTGTCTAAAATAAACTTGGCGGCGGATTTTATATTGTCAACATCTCGCTTATAATCTTTTTCGTGCCACTCAATATTAATTTCCACCGGGTAATTGTTTACTCGCTTTAAGGTTTTGGTTGATAATGCTCTTAAAATATAAAGCCAGATTTGTTGCTCAACTTCTTCTTTGAACTTTGCACCTTTAATGCTGTGTGCTCGACACTCGTTTACATACTCATTCAAAGAAGGAAGTTGCTGGTCTATCACAAAAAAGTTCTTCATGCTGTTTCACACTCCAAGAATTTATAGTTATGGGCAATTGCATCGTCCAAGGCACTTGCCTTTTCAGAATCCTTGTTGTAATATCGATCAAGTTTTATAACTAAATCTTCAAGCCTATTGTTAAGCATTACAACATTGTGGTTGAGCTTAAGATGTCCAATAAATCTAAACACAGCATCTCGGTATTCTCCATAAACACCAAAATCGTCAAGAAGTTCGTCGTAAGATTGTTTTTTATTTATATTTAAATTATTACTTTCTTTCTTACTTACTTCTATATTAAATTCTTTATAAGATTCTTTATTTAAATTAATTATTGGTGGTAAATTTTGCCTACCCCCGGTGGTAATTTTTACCACCCCCGTCGGTAATTTTTGCCAGGGGGGGTGGTAATTTTTACCGACCCCCAAAACTTCGTCAAGAGGAATGCAAACATAGCCGTTTGTCTCTCCCTTTTCTTTGTTTCGGTCAACCTTTTTAACAAGTCCAGCATCAACCAATGCGTTAAGAGTATTTCTAATCGTTTTTTCGCCCGCACCCGTGAATTCGGTTATGTAATCAACGCTTCCCCTAAACTCGCTTTCGCCATCTTGTGAAAAGCCGTATAATATCGCATAAACAACTAGCTTGTTTCCGTTTAATCCGAGTCTATTTCGCATCCATCCATGGATTACATAATAGTTTTCGTCTTTAATCATTTGGTTTGGTTTCCTTTTCGTTTTGTCTTTGTAAGACTCTCCCTTTTGCCTTTTGAACAAGGATGTAGCAAGATTTACAAATATACATTGTTTCGCCTTCTGCTTCGCCCTTGTAAAGGGTTTTAGTTGTTGCCCCACAAAGACAACATTTTATAGGCGTTTGTGGAGCAACTTGTTTGTTCTTTTTCATTAGTTAGTTCCTTGCGAATTGAAGAAATCAAAATCTTCGCTTTCTGGGGGAGTTGCGTCTATATCAGTAGAGTCTATTTGAGTGTTCTCTTCAACGCTTTCAACCGGTGTTTTTACAACGCCATCTTCGTCAAATTCCATTGTGTCAACAAACTCTGGTTCGCCGTTTTCTTTGATTATGCCGTTGTCTGCAAAGAAGGCTGTTTGCATGTCTATTGACATAATTCCCCACTTACTAATTAATTGACGGAGCATTGTTTTCATTGCCATGCTGTCAAAGTCCTTTTCCCAGAAGGTATATCCTTTTTTAGCTTGGTATCCCTTGGAGTATTTGATGGCGTGATTTTCCATCTTTGACTTGCTCCAATATATAGATTTTCTAAACCCGTTAACATATTCAAACATTGCATAATAGCCAACGGTTTCGGTGTTCTCTCTAACCTCTTCGTCTTGGATTAGGTTTACAAACATCTCTTCGTTTAGAGCGTCATACCTAATCATTTCGCCTTTTTTAATAGCAAGAACATTTAATTTTTTGTATTGACCACTTCTAATTGCGAGTTGAATGTATCCTTTGTAGCCAAGAATGAATTGTGCTACCGTTCCCCTTTCTTTATCCTTAAAAGGAACAAGGTAATATTGCCCTAATTGTGGCGACGGCGAAAGGTTTAACGATTCGCCCAAGAGCGCCGCCGACAATATAGAAGATTGTCTACATTCTTGCAACGCTGGGTTTGTGCTTACCGCAGAAATAATGCTTGCAGCGAACCTTTGAGAGTTCTTACCAACTGCGCTTTGCACAAGGTTCTTAACATCGTCCCTATCCATAAACATTGAAAATGTTGGTTTAGAGTTTGCAATGCTTTTTTGTTGTGTAGTTGTTATACCGTATTTGTTTGCCATTGTTTTATCCTCCTTAAACAGCAAAATATTTTATATTGTTATCGGTTAAAAACTTTTTGAGAGCCTTAATCTCTTCCACTGTGCCTTCAACACCGAATTTAACGACCATTTTCTCAACCTTTGGCGTTTCTTGGCTTGTAGGGGCGATTTTAGGGCTTTCTTTCGGTTTTAACGCTTCTTGGCGTTCTGCTTCTATCCTTGCCCTTTCTTCTTGTTGTTGTTTATACAAAATAGCGTCTTCTCGTTGCTTCTTAAGGCGTTGGTATTCGGCCATTGCGGAACCAAAGTCAAGGGTCTTAAAATAAAAGCTTCTAATAAAATCACGGTCCGCTTTGTCAAACGCATCAATAGTTGTCATTGCTTCTTTGGTTTTTGAAACAAGGGCATCAATATATTCCTTAATAGACTTCATGCTCGTGTTCTTGTTTAGCCACTCGTTTTGCAATACTTTGTCAAAAGGTATAAAGTTCTTAAACTCTCCAATTACGCTGTCAAAATACTCTCTTATTGCGTGGTATTTTTCTTCTCTAAACCTTTCTTCTGCGCCCTTTATTTGCGCATCGATTTTTCCGCAAGTTTCCGTGACCTTATTAATAACTTCGTCAACTTGCTTTTTAAAGAGGTCGCAAGGCGTTATATAAATTTTTTGAATGCGAATTCTCTCTTTGTTGAGAGCAAGTGCAAAAGCATTTAGTTTTGCCCTATCCTTTTTTGCTTCGCCAATCTGCTCGTCCGTGTAGGTTATACCTTCGTAGTTTTGAAGAGTGTTAACAACGCTCTCCATCAACTCTTTGTTGTTGAATGCGATTAGCTTTGGTGTAAGTTTTTCAATTTCGGTTTCTAAAACCAGTGTTAGTTCGTTGTTTGCCATTTTTTCTTTTTCTCCTTAATTAATTTTTGTTAAGCTTGGTAATATTAGAGGTGGGCGTTTCTTTGGAAGCACATATTTATGCCAGAACTCATATTCTTTTAGGTATAAAAATTTAAGGTCCGCAAGTATGTCCTTTCGGTAATAAGTGAAGTGCTTTTCTGTTGCCATGGCTTCGCCATATTTATCCTTGTGCCTTATGCGAACTTTGACAACGGCGAATTCTCGCCCGGTGACGATAAAATAATGCAGAACTTGAATGTAGTAGTGCTCCGGTATTTGCCCGTCCCAATTCTTAAAATCGTAGTTGTTAAATAGTTCGTTTGTTTTGGTTTCCAAAAACCCTTCCGCCTTCGTTTTTTTGTCTGTTAGTTCGCCATCAAGCGATGCGAACATAAAGTATCTTTTGTAAACTATTCTTTTGTTGATTTTTACCTTGTATTGTGGAAAGTCAATTTCAAATAGTTTCACAAGCGAGTCTTCTGCCTTTTTGCCATAAACGACATATTCTTTTTTGCTTATGTCTTCGGCTTGCTTTAACCCGACCTTCTCTTCCCAAATATCAACATTTGTCTTGAAGTGGCTTTTTCCAAGAATGGCGGCGGCGTCAGAACCACCAATTCCCGTTCTTCTAAAAGCCAACCATTCGGGCGAGTTGTGAATTAAACTAATTGTTTCCAACATTTCACTTCACTTCCCTATGTGGATTTTTTGCTGCTTCAAGCTCTTTTTCGTGATAATCAACCATGCTACTTGCTTTTGTGATAGCGTTGCCAATTTGAGCAATTCGGTCAGCATCTATATTTCCAGCTTGACACATTCTCATGATGGCTACTTCTGCCCCTTCTTTTACAAGCTCGCAAGTGAGTCTTGCTTCAACAAGATTGTTCTCGTAATACTTTAAGTCCATTGCTTTATCCTCCTTTGTTTTATTTGTTTTCTGCTTTTTTAAAGCAGTTGAGTATCGTTTCAAAATCCGTCTCCAACGCCTTGGCAATTTTGCCAACAATCAGAACATTCTGCGGGGCGTTTCTACCGTGAACCCAGTTTCCAACGGTTTCTTTTGTCACGCCTATCTTCCTTGAAAGACGGGCGGCGGTCATGTCTTTTGATTTTAGTAATTCCTTAAAACTCATTTTTGTTTCTCCTTTCTTAAAAATTCCTTTGCCTCTTGGTCGCTCTCCATAAAGCATAAATAAAACGCTCTTTCTTTTTCGGTTAGTTCAACACCCAAATTAATTTTTACGTATATTTCGTGCCTTTTTGAGGCTTCTTCAACGGTCATTTTTACACCGTTATAAAATGCTATATTGTTCATTGGTTATTTCCTTTTATTACTTGTAAACTCATATCCTTGGTTACAAGAATATTTCGTTAAATACACAGTTGCTGTTCCCACCGTGAAGATTGACATTGTTTCGGTGTGATGTTGTTTTTTGTAAACCTTTTCTGGAAACATCTCGGCTGGAACTTCGTTTTGTTGCGTCTTTTCGCATTGACTCTTAAAAAACTTTAGTTGTTCAAGATAAGTTGTTTTTGGAATAAACATCAAAGTTGACATTTCTGTTTCTAAATTTTCAAATTGAATAGAAAATCTTTCTTTTATCATTCTTGCATCTCCTTTTCAAAAATTCTTCAAATTGAATAACTTTCTTTTATTATATATTCGTTTCGTGGAATTGTCAAGCATTTTTCTTCATTTTGTTGAAAAAGTTTTATTTTTTTAGTATGATAGAAAAAAACGAAGGATGTAAAAGGCAAATGATTAAACTAAAAGAATTAAGAAAGTCACAAAATTTAACCCTTAAGGAATTAGCTTTGCGATTAGAAATTTCATACCAAGCCTTGTCTAACTATGAAAATTCTAATAGGCAACCAGATTATGAAACATTAATTAGGTTTGCAGACTTTTTCAATGTTTCCGTGGATTATTTGTTGGGGCACACTGACAAAAGACACCTCTCGGGTTCTTCTTTAACCGAAAAAGAAAGTCGCCTTCTTGGGGCGTTTAAGGGCTTAATTCCCCCAATGCAAGATTACATACTTGAAATGATAGAAAAATTAGTTGCGCAACCACAAAACGCAAACAAAAGGGCGTGAAGATATGTGGCTATTTAAAAAGAGAACAAAAGATAATAAACCACCAAACGATAAAACGTTTTTGCCCGCAATAAACAATAATAAAAATGGACTTATTGTTTCAGACTTTTCAATACCACCGTCTATTTTTAAGTTAATATGGTTTTGCGACGGACCTTTGAAAAACTATTCACCCACAACTGTGGTTAAAAAAGACACGGTTAATTTTGTTACTATAATTTACGAATATATTTCTAACGAACCAAGCGCCATTTCTGTTGATGACATCATTAAGTGCCCTTGCAATACACAAACGGAACGCCCACCCTATTTTCCGTGTTATAAAGAATTAACCAGCGAACAAAAATGGCAATATCTCAAAACCCTTGAAAACATATACAACCCTGACAACGATATTGGCTATGTGTTTCTTTTTTATTACGGACTTGAACGGCATTTGTTAGAAGGCGACCTTGAAAATGCTTTTAACACAATATTAAAATTGAGAGAAACTTATAACAATAAGTCTTTTCAAGATTATTCGTTTAAGGCTCTTTTATCGGTTTGCTTGGCACATAAAAGAAACGACTTATTGACCAAACTATCACGGGAAGTAAATTCACTTACACACAATATCGACGCTAATTTTTACTTAATATATAAACAATTAAGCAATTCGCCATTAACTTCAAAGGAAATAATGACTTTCGCCAAAAAATTTGGTTTCAATAATTCCTTGTATATAAAAAAATTCCCTGAATTGTTTGAAAAAACATTAAGCAATTTGATAAAAGAGAAATATGTTCAACTATACATTTCAAATTTCGTTAACGTAAACGAACTTGAAAAATATAGCATAAACATTTTTGCTAATATTTCAATTAAAGCAACAACAATTATTCCAAACATTATAGGTTGTTCATCTCTAAAACAAGCTGTTAATTCATTGTTGCTTGAAACACACTCGTTAATAAAAAATAATTCCGCAAAAAACACAAAAACTTAATAAATTATCAAAAATAAAAGAATAGTAAATCACATAGGAGAATTTTATGGAAAAAAACACGAAATTATCGAATTACTGAAAAATGCAACCGATAACCTTACGCAAGCAATATCTTTAATGCTTACGGAAGACTACGAGCGCAAAAAACTGTTTAGGGTTGTTTCTTCACACGGAAACATTATTCCGTTCCCGGTTGAAAAAATCAAACCCAACGTGCAAGAAAATGGCGTTGTCGAATTTACCGAAAAGGAGATAAACACAATGCCTAAACACATAAGAAAATTATTGATAATAGAAAAAAAGCGTTGCCGTATTAGGCAACACAATGGGAAAAAAGGGTATGAAATTCGTTTACGTCGCGACGGATACGACATTTCTGCAAGTGGCGTTACAATTGAACTTGCAAAAGAAAATTTTATAAAGAAATTAAAAGTAGCAAAGCCAAAATGTGCTCACGGTGAAATTATTATACCGAAAACCTTTAACGCGTTTGCTATGTTTTATTTTGAGAACTTTCGTAAAGAACTTGTTGCGGAAAAAACCTTTTACAACGATTTGAGCCGTTATAAGAATTATATTTACCCCGCTTTTAAGGAACGCCCCTTATCAAAGATAACGCCGGCAGACTGCAAAAAATTGATAGATTCAATTAAAAATAAAGGTTTAGGAAAAACCGCTGACGAAATTTATTCTTTGCTTAACGTTACGTTTAAGTGTGCTATAAATCACTCAATCATAGACAAAAACCCGCTTGATACGATTTTACATATAAAACACGAAAAGCAATCAGGCGTGGCGTTAACCAAGGAAGAAGATTCTATTTTATACGCCGAACTAATCAACCCAGCGCACCCCGAAAAATACCGAAAAGCCATAGCAATAGCGTTATTTTGCGGTTTACGTCCTAACGAATACTACAAAATTGTTGATTATAAGCCACCTTTTATAATCGCCGAAAACAGCAAGCGTAAAAACAAAAAAGTAGAATATAAGCGTATTCCCGTTATTGATGCGCTTAAACCGATTTTAATTGACGGCATAGGCAAATTACCAACAGAAAAGTATTTGCGCGATTTCCTAAAAAAGATACTGCCAAATCACACGTTGAAAGACTTGCGTAAAACTTTTAACACTCGCTGTAAAGAGTTCGGCGTTTCCGACCATGCGCGCAAGCACTTTATGGGACACTCTCTCGGCGCATTAGATAGCACTTATACCGAATTAACCAACGATTATTTGCTAAAAGAAGCGGAAAAATTAAACAAATGGCTCCCGTAGTTCCCCAAAAGTTCCCCAAAAACTTTAACTTTTTACATAAATCAGCGAAAATTTAAAATAAAAAAAGGGCACTTTTAAGCCTTTTTAGCCTAAAAATGCCCTATTTGGTTGCGGGAGTGGGATTTGAACCTCACGACCTTCGGGTTATGAGCCCGACGAGCTACCAAGCTGCTCCATCCCGCGATATTTAGTTGGCATTAAATTTAATGCTTGTATATAATATAACATAATAAAATTTTTGTCAACTGATATTAAGTAAAAATTTTAAATCTTTTTTATTTTTGGCTTGTAATTTTTTAATTACTTCGCTATAATAGAATATATGAACGTTAATTTTTCTGGTTTAATAAATAAAGGCGAAGTAATTGC
>JAZNMA010000093.1:0-2397 GCA_045579345.1 Christensenellaceae bacterium
ATAATTTTTTCAAGTATAGCGTTTTCGTTTTTAGCAATTACACTACCAACATATATAGTGTTTGAAATTGCAGGTAAATTGATATTAACGTTAGTAAAGGTAAGGTCAAATATCTTTCCGCTACTTGCATATCCAATAAAACCATAATATTTTTGATTTTCTTGCAACTGCGTTATTTTTAAGCCGTTAATTATGAAATTTCCGCCATCAATTTGACCAGTAAACGGTTTCGTTTCCGTTCCAAGGGGCGTCCACTCTATTAAGGAAATATCTAAATTGTTTTTTAATTCAAAATGTCCGTTAGGATAGGTATATAATTGTTGCAAATCTTCAACGGTTGAAATCTCAACAGTCCAAGACGTGGTTACTTCAATATTCGTTGTATATGTCCAATTAGATAAAGAATTACCATTACTATCCGTTATTTGTACACCATTATAAAACCAACCAATAAATGCGCCAAAAGAATTTGTAGCAACTGGCAAAGTAAACGGTTTTCCATATTCTACTTTCTTACTTGCAGGGGATACATTACCGCCATTTGCATTTAGTGAAACGGTATATTTGTTTACTGTCCATTTTGCCGTTAAAGTACAACTTTCGGCAATATTCCATTTGCTTGCGGTTACAAGAGTTCCTTTATATAACCAGCCGGCAAAAGTATATCCTACACGCTCTAATTCGGGCAATTCATATCCGCCATCATACGTAATAGTAATAGAACTTTCGGTACTATCAATACCCGTATCAAAAGAAACGGTATATTCATTAGCCGTCAAATCAGACGTTAAAACCATATCGCTTTTTACAATATCCGAATTAAAACGCCACTCTTCGCCTTTACAATACCAACCATTTAAGGTATAACCCGTTCTTTCAATTTCTGGACGTTCAACTTTATAGCCGTCTTTAATGGTTTGCTTTGGAATATTAGTAGAAAAACCCGTGTCAAACGTTACGTCATATACTTCAATTGCAACAAAACTCGTCTTTATACCGTTCAAAACATAAAAACCGTCGTCAGAAATGGAAATTGTATCAATCGTATTGATTGAATCATTACCGAACTTACCCAAATTTTCGGTTGTTGTATCGGTGTATGTAACGATTAAGTTGCCGTTTTTATCTATGACGTAAGATTCTGGCAACTTTGCTTGAATATCCGTAACAATATCGTTAATAACGTAATATCCGTCAACATTGATTTCTATATCCTCAACGCCGTTAGCAATTGTGTCGCCAAGTGTTCCTAAATCTTTCGTAGAACCGTCTTCAAACTCTGCAACTAAATTTCCGCTTGTATCTAAATAATACTTTTCAATAACGGGCGTATTATCACACGCCGAAAAACACATTATTGTTAACACAGTGAACAAAACTAATAAAAATTTTTTCATAACATTTGCTCCTTTAATTTTCATCTTCTTTTCCGTCTATCAATTTGCGGATGTTTTTACAAATTTTAACTATTCTTTTTTGCATTTTAGAAGTCGCTATCATAGAATAAATAGCAAGCACAATAGAAAAAATGCCTACAACCAATGAAACAATAGCAAACCAATCCATTTTTTGATGCTCCTTTTAAAAAAATATAAAAAAGTGCGACAACCGAAGTTATCGCACTAAAACGCAAACTCCGATAGTCGCCAAACCAATTTCAAGCAAGTAAGGATAACCATACTAAAAACCTGATGGAATTTGCATTTTATCAAATTCATTGATTTTTAGTATGCTTAAAATAAGTATAAATATATCCCTAAAAAAAATATCCCTACTTTTGCTTGTTATGAAATTGATTTGGCATAATTATTATAACACTTATAAAAAATTTTATCAAGTAGTTTTACGTGGCAAAAGAAAACTCGGCTTGTTAAAAGTCGAGTTTTATAAGTTGCATATTTAAATCCCTATGAGAAGAGCGGTTAGTCGCTCTTTTTTAGTGGCTAATTCTACTCTGCTTTTCGATAAGAAGATATGAGCTTACAAAGTAGTGATATGGATAGAAATATACTTCCGCAAAGGATGTAATAGCCTTTAATGGGTGCAAAATAACTAAAAAATAAAAAGGCTATTCCAAACAAAAAGAATTTTTTTCGATTGACCTTTTTGCTCCACTCTATAAAAGCCATGCGAAAGGGAATTTTTTTTGGTTTTTCCTTTACTATAGAAGTTTTAGGTAAAAGGGAAGTTTCTTTTAATAAAGAGTATATTTTATCCCCGTCGCAAAGGGTAATAGAGTCGCCAAACTGTAAAACGAAATCTCTAATTTCAGCCGAAAACTCGCTAGACAAAAGAGCAATTTTTTTATTTCTATCAAGGTTATACGCCCTTAAAACGTCTGCCTTTTTCACTTGCATAAATTCAAAAAACAAAAATACGTAAGCGTTTTTTTCAGGC